>NZ_JBHYIG010000031.1:22713-47871 GCF_042740015.1 Streptomyces sp. NPDC059037 | reverse complement strand
GGTCATACTTCTCTTCTCTCGCTCGTCTATCTCTTTTTCTGTCTTGGGGGGGGGCGGCCCCCGCGGGGGGTTTCCCTGTGGGGGGGGGGGCGGGGGCCCCCCCCCCCACTTTTGTGTGTGGCTGTCCGTTATCGACGCGCTCTTCGTAGCAGGCCAGTAGTCGTATGGCCGGGTAACCGACCCCCATTTCGACACACCTGAGATACGAGGAGTGCACCATGGCTGAGATCAAGCTCGCCGCCGAGACCCGCACCGAGTTCGGCAAGGGCGCCGCCCGCCGCATCCGCCGTGAGTCCAAGGTTCCGGCCGTCGTCTACGGCCACGGCACCGACCCGGTCCACGTCACCCTTCCGGGCCACGAGCTGCACCTCGCGCTGCGTCAGGCGAACGTCCTGCTCTCCCTGGACATCGACGGCAAGACCCAGCTCGCGATCCCGAAGGCCGTCCAGCGCGACGCCATCAAGGGCTTCCTCGAGCACGTCGACCTGCTGCTCGTCCGTCAGGGCGAGAAGGTCAACGTCGACATCTACGTGCACACCGAGGGCGAGCTGGCCCCGGGCGGCAACCTGCTCGAGCACGTGCTGAACGCGCTGCCCGTCGAGGCCGAGGCCACGCACATCCCGGAGTCGGTCACCGTCTCCATCGCCGGTCTCGAGGCCGGTGCGACCATCCTCGCCAAGGACATCCCGCTGCCCGCCGGCACCATCCTGAACGTCGACGGTGAGACCGTCGTCCTGCAGGTCCTGGCCGCGCAGGCCGAGGAGGCCCCGGCCGAGGGTGCCGAGGGCGAGGGCGAAGAGGCCGCCGAGGCCTGAGTCGCCCCCCGGCGCTCGACCGAGCTCGACTGACAACCGCCGCCCCCCCCGCGCGGGCTTCTCCCCCCCCCCCCCCGCGATGCCGACCCGCGCCCGGTGACCGCCGGACAGCTGAGGCGGCCGGCGGTGCGCGAGGTCGGCAAGCCCCACCGCCGACAGCAACTCCCGGGCCCGCTCCCGCACTTCGGCCCTCCGGCGGCGCCCGCGCCCGCCCAGGTGCGTCATCAGCTGCAGCTGCTCAAGCGCCGTCAGCGACGCAAGCAGGTTCGGCTGCTGGAAGACGACGCCCATGCGCAGGCGCCGCAGCTCCGCCCGCTCGGCGCGGGACAGCGCGCCCGTCTCCGTACCGTCGACGACGACCCGGCCCCGGTCGGGCGTCACCAGCGTCGCCGCCACCGCGAGCAGGCTGGACTTCCCGGAGCCCGAGGGCCCGACGACCGCCGTCAGCGTTCCCGCGGGGACCTCGATGCCGACGCCGTCGAGGGCGGTGAGACGCCCCTCCCCGTCCGGATACGTCAGCGTGATGTCTTCGAGGGTCAGACCGGTCGGACTCATCGGGCACTCCCCAGCGCGGTCAGCGGATCGACGGCGGTGATCCGCCGGACGGACAGGCCCGCGCCGAGCGCCCCGAGGACGATCAGTACGGCGGCGGGCCACAGGACGGTCGGCGGATCGAGTACGAAGGGGACGTCACCGCCGCTGATCACGGAACCGACGGCCGCGGCGATCCCCGTACCCAGTGCCGTCCCGACGGCGAGCATCAGCACCGCCTGCCCGAGCGCGTCCCGCAGCAGAGCGGGCGTGGACGCACCGAGTGCCTTCAGGACCGCGATGTCGCCGGCGCGCTGGATGGTCCACACGGTGAAGAACGCCCCTGTCACCAGCGCGGAGATGACGAAGAGGAAGCCGCGCATCAGCTGCAGTGAACCGTTCTCCGCCTGGTAGGAGCCGATCGCGGTGAGCGCACCGTCGAGGGTCCTGCTCTCCGTGCCCGCCGCCTTGTCCCCGGCGGCGATGTCGGCACCGCCGCCGGTGCGCAGCGCGATGACCGTGGCCTGCTCGTCCATCGACGTACCCCGGTGGCCGAGCGCCTGCCAGTCGTCGAGCGAGGTCCACACGACGGGCGTATGGCTGTACGAGGCGTCCGACGCGACCCGCGCGACGCGCTCCTTCACCGCGCCGATGCGTACGTCGTCGCCGGGGCCGACGCCGAGGTCGGCCGCCGCCTTGTGGGAGAGCACGACCTGCCCGGGTGCGAGGCCGTCCGGCGCGATCCCGGAGTCGGGCTCGACACCGAACGCGGACACGGCGGCCGAGCGGTCACCGGCGGTGGCGTTGAGCGTGCTGATGCCGATCGGCTCGGCGGACCGTACGCCGGGCCGGGCCGCCCAGGTCTCCCAGGCGCGCTGCTCCACCTGTGACTGGGTGAAGGAGACCGACTGACCGCCCGGTGGCGCGGCGAAGGCGAGCCGGTCGGCGGGGAGGCCGGTGATGGCGGAGGTGTTCTCCTTGGCGAGCCCGGCGGTGAGCCCGGAAAGCAGCCCCACGAGCAGAGTGATGAGCACGACGACGGCTCCCATCAGGGCGAACCGCCCCTTGGCGAACCGCAGGTCTCTCCATGCGACGAACATGCCTCAACCCTGCGGCCGCGGGGCCGCCCCTGGCATCGCGCCACAGCACGCTTCACCCGAATCGAAGGAGGGAGCCCGCTTTCCAACTTTCGGTTGACGGGAAAGGACGGGCGTCCGCCTACGCTGGACGGGGCTCTGCCCTGCCCGGCTCCGGGCTCCCAGCTCCAGGCCATCGGCCTCCCGACCACCGCGCCCCGCGGGAGGTGACCATGAACGCCGTTCAGCGCACGCCCGTCGCGCTCGTCCTGCGGCTCTGTCTGCACGCGCTGCTGGCCGGGCTGCTCGCGCTGCCCGCGGTGCGGGCCGTCGCCGACGGGGCGCCGCGCGCCGGTGCCGTCGTGGGGGCCGTCCTCGCGATGGGCGCCGTGTACGCGGCGGGCACGCTCAGCCCGGCCGTGGCGCGCTCACGGCGTGCGGCCGCGGTGTGGCTCGCGGCGCTCGGCGTGTGCTGGGTGGTGCTGCTCGCCCTGTCCCCGGACGGGCTGTGGGCCGCGTTCCCGCTCTACTTCCTGCAGCTCCATCTCCTGCCGGTCCGCTGGGCCTTGCCCGCCGTCGCGCTGACCGCCGCGGCCGCCATCGCCGGCTATCTGCTGCACAGCTCGCCCGCCTCTCCCGTCTCGCCGGGCATCTTCATCGGGCCGCCGCTCGGCGCCGCCGTCGCGGTCGCCACCGTCCTCGGGTACCAGGCGCTGTACCGGGAGAGCGAGCGCCGCCGCGAGCTGATCGACGAGCTGATGGCGACGCGGGCCGAACTCGCCGCCGCGGAGCGCACCGCGGGCACCCTCGCCGAGCGTGAGCGCCTGGCCCGCGAGATCCACGACACCCTCGCCCAGGGCCTGTCCTCCATCCAGCTCCTGCTGCGCGCCGCGGGGCGCGTGCTGCCCGCGGGCTCCCCCGCCGCCCCGCACATCGAGCAGGCCCGCACCGCCGCGCAGGACAACCTCGCGGAGGCACGCCGTTTCGTGCGCGCGCTGAGCCCGCCGGACCTGGAGCACGGCTCGCTGGCCGCGGCCCTGGAGCGGCTCTCGACGTCGTCGCACGGCACCAAGGTCCAGTTCACGGTCAGCGGCACGCCCACCGAACTCCCCACCCCCTACGAGGTGGCCCTCCTGCGCACCGCCCAGTCCGCCATCGCGAACACCGTCCGGCACGCGGAGGCGGACCGCGCCGAGATCACCCTCAGCTTCATGGACACGTCGGTTTCCCTGGACGTGGTGGACGACGGACGGGGCTTCGACCCGGCGTCCGCGCCGCGCGGCGACGGCGGATTCGGACTGCCCGCGATGCGGTCCCGGGCACGGTCGCTCGGCGGCACGCTGAGCGTGGAATCGGCCCCGGGCCAGGGCACGGCGGTGGCGGTGACGCTTCCCCTCCCGGCACCGGCGTCACCCGCTCCGACGGAGGTCTCACGGTGACCGCTCCCATCAGACTGCTGCTCGCCGACGACCACCCCGTGGTCCGCGCCGGGCTGCGCGCGGTCCTCGACACGGAACCGGACTTCGCCGTCGTGGCGGAGGCGCCGACGGCCGAGCAGGCCGTCTCCTTGGCCGCCACCGGCGAGTACGACGTCGTCCTGATGGACCTGCAGTTCGGCGCCGGCATGCACGGCTCGCAGGCCACCGCGGCGATCACGGCGGTGCCGGGCGCGCCCCGCGTCCTGGTCCTCACCACGTACGACACGGACGCGGACATCCTCGCGGCGGTCGAGGCGGGCGCCGCGGGCTACCTCCTCAAGGACGCGCCACCGGAGGAGCTCGCCGCCGCGGTCCGCACGGCCGCGGCGGGCCAGTCGGCGCTGGCCCCCGCCATCGCGCACCGCCTGATGGACCGCATGCGGGCTCCGGGCGAGGCCCTGAGCCTCCGCGAACTGGAGGTCCTGCGACTGGTCCGCGACGGCCTCTCCAACCACCAGATCAGCAAGCAGCTGTTCCTCAGCCAGGCGACGGTGAAATCGCATCTGGTGCACATCTACGCGAAGTTGAACGTCGACTCCCGCACGGCGGCGGTCGCCGTGGCGACGGGCCGGGGCCTGATCAGAGCGGCGGGCCGCCCGTAGCCGGACGCTGTTCGTGTCCGCCTACGGGATCCGGGCACCGACCCTGTGGCCGACAGCCGTCGTGGGCACGGTCGCCGCGGCGACAGTCCGGGACCCGGCCGGGGCAACGGGCGGCCCACAGCCCGGCCACCGCCACTGTCCCACTCAGGAATCCGACCACCGACCCCCTGCCCCATGGCCCCAACGGACACGATCGCCCTAGCGACAGACCCGGACCCAATCACGGCGACAGACGCCCGCCAGCCCAGCCACCGCCACTGTCCCACTCAGGAATCCGACCACCGACCCCCTGCCCGATGGCCCCAACGGACACGATCGCCCTAGCGACAGACCCGGACCCGATCACGGCGGCAGACGCCCGCCAGCCCAGCCACCGCCGCTGTCCCGCTCAGGAATCCGACCACCGACCCCCTGCCCGATGGCCCCAACGGACACGATCGCCCTAGCGACAGACCCGGACCCGATCACGGCGACGGGCGCCCGCCAGCCCGGCCACCGCCGCTGTCCCGCTCAGGAATCCGGCCACCGACCCCCTGCCCGATGGCCCCCGGTCTCAGCCCGATCGGTGGTCGAGGCCGTCGCGGCGTGGGGCCAGGGGGCGGAGCGTCCGGGCTCCGCGGCGCGCGGATGTTCCGGATACGTCGGGGAGGGGAGCCGGCGCGGAGAAATCCGCCGCGCGGGCCTTTCGCACGGTGCGCCGCGCGCGCTTCGGTACCGACGGGCCCGGGACCGTCATCACCGGGCAGCCCGCGTGCGCGTGCACGTGGCGGCCCGTTCTGCTCCAGCGGCGTCTCGTGCCCAGGACGAGCAGATCGTCGCCGCGCTCCACCAGGCCGCACAGCGCGCGGCCGGGCCGGTCGCGCACCACCCGGCGTTCGACGGACACTCCCTGCGGCGCCCCGCCGAACGCCTCCTCGAAGGCCCGGTCCAGCGTCGCCCGCGCCTCGGCCTCCCAGTGGCGGGCCCACGCCCGGTCCGGGCGACGGGCATACAGTCCCTCCCCCTCCGGCGGCTCCCACGCGATCACCGCCACAAGCACCCGCCCCGCGCGCCGCGCCTCCCCCGCCGCCGCTCGCAGCGCCGCGAGGCTCGCCAGCGATCCGCTCACCCCGACCACAACCCGCGCTCCCATGCCGCACACCTCCCCGTTCAGCCGCCGCACCAGGCCAATGCGGCGTACCGATCCCGATTCTGTACGCTGATTGGCCTGGCCAGCAGGGCCAATCAGCGGGAGGTGGCATGGCAGACGTACGAGGGATCCACGATGCGGACCGGCGCCTGGGCAGCGGGCGGCTGTCCGCGCTCGTGACCGGCACGGCCGGGGCACGCCCCGGCTACCGTGCGCTCGCCCACGGCGTCCGCACCCTCCTCCTGGACGGCCGCATCCCCCTGCGCACCCGCCTGCCCGCCGAGCGCGAGCTCGCCACGGCCCTGGGTGTCAGCAGGGCCACCGTCACCGCGGCGTACGACCTGCTGCGCGAGGGCGGCTTCGCCCGCAGCAGGCGCGGCGCGGGCACCTGGACCGAGCTGCCCGACGGGCGGCGTCCCGCGGGCGTGGCCGCGTTCCCCGTGGGGGACGGCATGCTCGACCTGGCGGTGGCGGCGCCCGGCGCGCCCGAGGCGGAGCTGGGCGAGGCCCTTGCCGCGGCCGGTGCCGCGCTGCCCCGGCACGCGTCGACCCCGGGCTACCACCCTTACGGTCTCCCGGAGTTGAGGGAAGCCGTGGCCGAGCGGTTCACGCGGCGCGGGCTTCCGACGATCCCCGACCAGATCCTGATCACCACCGGCGCTCAGCATGCGCTGTCCCTCACGCTCGCCCTGCTCGGCAGGCCGGGCGACCGCGTCCTGGTCGAGAACCCCTCGTACCCCAACGCCCTGGACGCGATCCGCCGCGCGGGGCTCCGCGCCACGCCCGTGCCGGTCACCGACACCGGCTGGGACACCGGCCTCGTGGAGTCGACGCTCCGTCAGGCCGCGCCCCGTATCGCGTACTTGGTGCCCGACTTCCAGAATCCCACCGGCAGTCTGATGCCGCGTGAGCAGCGGCTGCGCATCCTGGAGTCGGCCCGCGCCACCGGCAGCTGGCTCCTGATCGACGAGACGATCGCCGACATCGCGCTCGACGGCCCGCCGCCCGCGCCGTTCGCCTCGCTCGCGCCGCACGGCGTGGGTGAACAGGTCGTCACCGTCGGCTCGTTGAGCAAGACGCACTGGGGCGGGCTGCGGATCGGCTGGGTGCGCGCGGGGTCACGGCTGATCACGGAGCTCGCGATGGCGCGGGTGCCGTCCGACATGGCGACCCCGGTGATCGACCAGCTGGTCGCGGTGGAGCTGATCGCGGGCATGGACGAGGTGCTGCGGGAGCGGTTGCCGCGGCTGCGGGCGCAGCGGGACGCGCTGGCCGCGGCGCTGTCCCGTCATCTTCCCGAGTGGCGCTGGAAGTTGCCGCCGGGCGGGCTTTCCCTGTGGGTGGACCTGGGGCGTCCGATCTCCTCGGCGCTGGCCGAGGCGGCGCTGGACCACGGGGTGCGGATCGAGGGCGGGGCTCGCTTCGGGGCCGACCCCGGCACGCATGAGCACCGGCTGCGGATTCCGTACGCGTTGCCTGCGGCGCTGGGTGAGGAGGCTGTGCTGAGGCTGGCTGCGGCGCTGGGCGGGGGCGATCTCGTTGCCCCCTCCGCGGCGGGAGCGCCTCGCCACTGGGTGGCCTGAGCTCTCGGTATCCCTCGCCGCCTCTCCATCGGCACCCGGCAGCTGCCCGTTGTGCCCACCCTTCCCCAAGCTCTCGGCTTCGCTCGAGCAGGGGAGACCCCACTCGCCCTGCGGAACGCCTGCCCACAACGGGGGGGGCGGGCGGGCGACTGCAGGGTAATCGGGTGGGCGGGTGGGAGACCCCGCCGCGGAGCGGCGGGGATTTAGAGCCGCCCCCGGCCCTGCTCCCCGAAGAGGTCCACCGCGCCGCGGACCGCGGCAAGCCCCGCAGCCAGCGCGCTCACCGAGCCGATCGCAGCCGCCACCAGCAAAAGCGACCGCCGCAACCGAGGCGCCTCCGGCGCACCGCTCACCGCCATCGCGGCCAACGCCGCCAACTCGTCCTCGGCGATACCCCGGTCGGGAAACTCGGCCGGATGCGCGGCGAGTTCGCGGCGCAGCCGCGCCACCGCGGTACGCAGCTCCGCCACTCGCGGATCCTCGTCACTGCCGGTCACTCGCCTCTGCCCCATGCTCTGCAACACAGCTCTCCCCCTCGCACGCCGTCGTGCGCGTGTTCTCGTGCAGTTCGTGCCGCCCCCGCACAGGCGCTGGTCAGACACCAGGGGGACGCGGGCCAGTAAACGCCACACGAAGCGGGACGCGCCACTTCGCGGCCGGAAGACCCGGCCCGCGGTGCGGTATGCAGGAGCCATGACCGATCCGCAGAACACCGACCCGCAGAACATGAACATCACCGGGCTCCTCCTCGCCGCCGGCGGCGGTCGCCGTCTCGGCGGCCGCCCGAAGGCCCTCCTCGACCACCAGGGCCGCCCCCTCGTGGAGCACGCGGTCCGCGTCCTGCGCGAGGGCGGCTGCACGCGCGTACACGTGGTGCTGGGCGCCGACGCCGATGTCGTACGCGAGAAGGCCTCACTCCCCGGCTGTGTCCTGGTCGACAACCCGGACTGGGCGGAAGGCATGGGTTCCTCACTGCGGGCGGGCCTGCGCTCACTGCGCGGCACCGGCGCGAGCGCCGCCCTCGTCTCGCTCGTCGACCAGCCGGGCATCGGCCCCGCGGCGATCGCCCGCGTGCACGCCGCCTACCGCTCGCCGGCGACCCTCGTGGCCGCCGCCTACGACGGGGAGCGCGGCCACCCGGTGCTCTTCGGCGCCGACCACTGGGCGGGCATCGAGTCGAGCGCGGTCGGCGACCGCGGGGCGCGCGCTTATCTGAAGGAACACGCCGGGGATGTCGTGCTCGTCGAGTGCGGGGACGTGGCCAGGGCGTACGACATCGACACCCCTGCTGACCTGGTCCACCTGGAGTGACCGGCATGGCACTCAGCGACACGTTCTGTTGATGAGGAGAATCTCGACATCAACAAACGATTGAACTTCCACCATGAGGAAACTAGTATCCACTGTTCAGAAGCACCCGTTCCCTCACGTGGGGCCCGCGGCCGTATCTCGGCTCCTGTGGCACTGAGTGTCACTGAGAGATGCCCGGCGGCAGCCACGGCTCCCGCGCGTGAAGCTCGCTGAAGGAAGTGACAGCTCATGTCCGCACCAGCGCAGTCCCCGCTGGCCATCGTCGACGCGGAGCCTCTGCCGCGGCAGGAGGAGGTCCTCACCGACGCGGCCCTCGCCTTTGTGGCCGAGCTGCACAGGCTCTTCACGCCCCGCCGTGACGAGCTCCTCACCCGCCGCTCCGAGCGCCGCGCCGAGATCGCCCGCACCTCCACGCTCGACTTCCTGCCGGAGACCGCGCCGATCCGCGCGGACGACTCCTGGAAGGTGGCCCCCGCTCCGGCCGCCCTGAACGACCGCCGTGTCGAGATCACCGGACCGACCGACCGCAAGATGACCATCAACGCCCTGAACTCGGGCGCCAAGGTCTGGCTCGCCGACTTCGAGGACGCATCGGCTCCCACCTGGGAGAACGTGGTCCTCGGTCAGGTCAACCTCTCCGACGCCTACGCCCGCCGCATCGACTTCACCGACGAGCGCAGCGGCAAGTCGTACGCCCTGAAGGACGCGTCCGAGCTCGCCACCGTCGTCATGCGGCCCCGCGGCTGGCACCTGGACGAGCGCCATCTGCAGTTCGAGGGCACCCCGGTCCCCGGCGCGCTCGTCGACTTCGGGCTCTACTTCTTCCACAACGCCAAGCGCCTCATCGAGCTCGGCAAGGGCCCGTACTTCTACCTCCCGAAGACGGAGTCGTACCTGGAGGCCCGCCTCTGGAACGACATCTTCGTCTTCGCCCAGGACTACGTCGGCATCCCGCAGGGCACCGTCCGCGCCACGGTCCTCATCGAGACGATCACGGCCGCGTACCAGATGGAGGAGATCCTCTACGAGCTGCGCGACCACGCGTCGGGCCTGAACGCGGGCCGCTGGGACTACCTCTTCTCCATCGTCAAGAACTTCCGTGACGGTGGCTCGAAGTTCGTCCTGCCGGACCGCAACCTGGTCACGATGACCGCCCCGTTCATGCGGGCGTACACCGAACTCCTCGTCCGCACCTGCCACAAGCGCGGCGCGCACGCGATCGGCGGCATGGCCGCGTTCATCCCGTCCCGCAAGGACGCGGAGGTCAACAAGGTCGCCTTCGAGAAGGTCAAGAACGACAAGGACCGCGAGGCGGGCGACGGCTTCGACGGCTCCTGGGTCGCGCACCCGGACCTGGTCCCGATCGCGATGGCCTCGTTCGACGCAGTGCTCGGCGAGAAGCCCAACCAGAAGGACCGCCTGCGCGAGGACGTCAGCGTCGCCCCCGGCGACCTGATCGCCATCGACTCCCTCGACGCGAAGCCCACGTACGACGGCCTGGTCAACGCCGTCCAGGTCGGCATCCGTTACATCGAGGCCTGGCTGCGCGGCCTCGGCGCCGTCGCCATCTTCAACCTGATGGAGGACGCGGCCACCGCCGAGATCTCCCGCTCGCAGATCTGGCAGTGGATCAACGCGGGCGTCGTCTTCGAGACGGGCCAGACCGCCACGGCCGAGCTGGCCCGCGAGGTCGCCGCCGCCGAACTGGACGCGATCCGCACCGAGATCGGCGACGAGGCCTTCGCGGCCGGCAAGTGGCAGCAGGCCCACGACCTCCTCCTCCAGGTCTCCCTGGACGCGGACTACGCGGACTTCCTCACACTGCCCGCGTACGAGCAGCTGAGCTGACGCTCCGGCGTACGTTCATGACGAGGCCCCCGGCACCGCACAGCGCCGGGGGCTTTGACGTGCCCCGAAGGGGCGCGGGGCTGTGACATCGTGCGGCTCCGCCGCGTGGGCGCGCCCAGCCACAAACGGCCCGCAGCTAACCGACGTGCCGCGACCAGTCCCGCTCCGCAGCAGGCTTCCCATGCAGGTCAGGAACCCGCTTCAGCCACCCCGGGCGGCCCTTCTCGGTGTCGGCGGCGCGCCGCGCATCGGCGGCCACCAGTTCCTCGCGGCTGGGGAAATCCCTCGGCAGCCACACCGCGGAGCACCTCGCGCGGGCCAGCAGAAAGCCGACGTACGCCTCCCGCACCTCCTCCGGAGACGCGAACCCCGGCTCATCGGCGAGCCACGGCTGCGGCACCAGCGCGACGACCTCCCGCAGCATCGCCTCCGTGACCAGCGGCGCGAGCACCGCGTCGGCGGCGACCGTATCGGGGCCGTACCCCCCGAGCGCGTGATGCCGGAAGTCGTACACCTTGTCCGGCGCGGACGCGCCCCAGCGGTGATGGAACACCAGCGCCGCCCCGTGGTCGATCAACCACAGCAGGGGCTCATGGATGCCGAACGTGGGCCAGATCATCAGGTTCGAGCTGTGCACCGTGCGGTCGACGTTCGCGGTGAGCGCGTCGAGCCACACCACCTTGCCGGCCTCCAGCGGGTCCACGTCCAGCGCGTCGGGCGTGAAGTCCTTGGCGCCCGGCAGCAGGTCCATGCCCAGGTTGAGCCCGGCGCTCGCGTCCAGCAGGTCCCGCACCTCCTGGTGCGGCTCGTCCGCGGCGACCGCCGGGTCGAAGTGGACGAGGACGAGCTCGGGGAAGCGCAGGCCCAGGCGGCGGGCCAGCTCGCCGACGATGATCTCGGCGACGAGCGCCTTGCGGCCCTGCGCGGAACCGGTGAACTTCACGACGTACGTGCCCAGGTCGTCGGCCTCGACGACGCCGGGCACGGAGCCCCCGGTCCGCAGGGGCTCGATGTAGCGGGTTGCAACGACCTGCCTCAGCGCTTCCAAAGGTCCCGCTCCCCAAGTTCCTCCGTGCTCAACTGAGGAGAAGCATAGTCAGGCTCCGCGGCGGCGCCTGGCGGTCACCGGCAGACCGTGCTCCGGCCGGATGGTGATCCTTGCCAGCGGGTTGACCTGGAACCCGGGAACGGGCTCGAACTCCCAGTGCCGCCCCACGGTGGCCAGCGCCATGACGCCCTCCGTCTGCGAGAAGGTGTTGCCGATGCACTGCCGCGGACCTGCGCCGAAGGGGAGATAGGCGAGGCGCGGGCGTCCGGGCGCCACCGCGTGACCGGTGAGCGCGTCCGCCGCGTCGGCGGGCCGCGGGGTCTTGAGCCAGCGCTGCGGGGCGAAGAGCTCCGGCTGCGGCCACAACTCGGGATCGCGGTGGGTGACCCACGGGAGGATCGCGACGAAGCTGTCCTTGGGGATGCGGTGGCCACGGAGCTCGAAGTCGGCCAGGGGACGGCGGGCCATGCCCATGATCGGCGGGTAGAGGCGCATCGCCTCGGTGAGAACCGCGTCGGTCCAGGCGAGGCGGGGCACGTCCTCGATCGTGGGCAGCCGGTCGCCGAGCACCTCGTCGATCTCCTCGTGCATCCGCTCCCGTGCCTCGGGGTGGTTGCCGAGCAGGTGGTAGGACCAGGCGAGGGCGTTGGCCGTGGTCTCGTGGCCGGCCATGAGGAGGGTGATCGCCTCGTCGTGCACCTGGCGGTCGTCCATCGGCTCCCCGGTGTCGGCGTCACGCGCCGCGAGCAGCAGGGAGAGCAGGTCGGCTCCCTGGCCGTCGCCCTGCCTGCGCTCCGCCATGAGCTGGTAAACGATGGCTTCGAGCCTTTCCCGGCCCTCGAAGAAGCGCTTGTTGCCGGCCAGCGGCAGCATCGACAGATAGCGGGCGAAGGGCAGCGAGTCCCAGCGCAGCGGACCCTCGTGGCGCGGCATGGCGGTGCGGATGGTGCGGGCCACATCGCTGTCGAGCGAGACGTCGAAGAGCGTGCGGGCCACGACGGCGAGGGTCAGCTCGGTCATCTCGACCGACATGTCGAGCCGGTCACCGTCCTTCCAGCCGGACTGGATGTCGTCCGAGATCTCGGCGAAGGCACGGCCGTAGCCGGCGATGCGCTCGTGATGGAACATCGGCTGTATCAGCCTGCGCTGCTTGCGGTGGAACTCGCCGTCGCTGGTGGTCAGTCCGTTGCCGAAGACCACCGAGAGCGGGGCGGCCCACTTGCCGCGTCCGGCGCTCATGGTGGCCTTCGAGAAGTTGCGGTGCGACGTGACCAGGACCTCGTGGATCTCCTCCGGGTCGCTGATCAGGTAGAAGTCACGAAAGCCGACCGGGATGTGCACGACGGGGCCGTACTGGTCGCGCAGCCCGGTGAAGTAGTCCATCGGATTGCCGGATATCGCGAGCAGGGCGCGCAGCCGGCCGGTGGGACCGGGGGCGTCGGTGGCCACGGGGGCGGTGGAGAGCTGGGTCATCGTGGTGTCACTCCCTGACGAAGCGTTGGAGGGCGAGCGCGACGTTCTGCCCGCCGAAGGCGAAGGAGTTGGAGAGGGCCGCCTGGACCTCGTACGGACGGGCGGTGTTCGGTACGTAGTCGAGGTCGCACTCGGGGTCGGCCGCGTCCTGGTTGATGGTGGGCGGGATGACCCCGCGGTCGATGGACAGGGCGCAGAACGCCGTCTCGGTCGCGCCGGCCGCGCCAAGCAGATGGCCGGTCATCGACTTGGTGGAGCTGACGGCCAGGTTCCCGCTGTGGGTGCCGAAGGCGGACTTGACCGCCTTCGTCTCGGCGGCGTCGGAGAACGGGGTCGAGGTGCCATGGGCGTTGACGTGGTCGATCTCGCCGGGCTTGAGGTCGGCCTCGCGCAGCGCGGCGAGCATGGCGCGGGCGGCACTCTCCCCGGAGGGATCGGGGGCGGTGACGTGGTACGCGTCGCTGGTCTGGCCGTAGCCGCAGATCTCGGCGTAGACGTGAGCGCCCCGCGCATCGGCCGACTCCGCGGTCTCCAGGAGCAGCATGGTGGCGCCCTCCCCCATGACGAAACCGTCCCGGTCCGCGGTGAACGGGCGGGAGGCCCGGCGGGGTTCGTCGTTGCGGCGGGACAGCGCGCGCAGGTTGGCGAAGCCCGCGATGAGCGGTGAGGCGATGCAGGCCTCGGAGCCGCCCGCCAGCGCGGCCCCTGCGTAGCCGTCGCGGACCAGGCGGTAGGCCTGCCCGATCGCGTCGGCCGATGAGGCGCAGGCGGTGACCGGTGCGGCGCCGGGGCCGCGGAAGCCGAAGCGCTGGGCGACCGTGCCCGCGCCCATGTTGATGATGGAGCTCGGCACGAAGAACGGGGAGACCATCCGGGGCGCCGCCACGTCTTTCAGCACCCCCGCCCGCATGGTGTCGGCGCCGCCGATGGCGCTGCCGATCACGGTGGCGGCGCCGTCCCGGTCGATGCCGTCGAGGCCGGCGCGTTCCACGGCGAGTTCGGCCGCGGCGATGGCGAAGTGGCAGAACCTGTCGAGTCGTCTGGCCTCCTTGGGGGTCAGCCAGTCGGTCGGGTCGAAGTCCGTCACCTCGGCGGCGATCCGCACCGGAAGCCGGTCGGCGTCGAAGCTCTGGATCGGTCCCACGCCGGAGGTTCCGGCGAGCAGCCGCGTCCAGACCTTCTCGGTGCCGACACCTAGCGGGGTGACCATGCCGATGCCCGTCACCACCACCCGGCGGCGCCCGGGGGCGGTGCTCATGCGGGCTCACCCGGCTCGGCGAGCCCGAAGAGGGACTCCATCCGTATCGCGAGCTGGACATCGCCCTGGATGTGCAGCCGGCCCTTGAGCAGCAGATCCATGCCCTGGGTCGTTGCGGAGGCCATCTCGACGAAGCTGACCGCGTCGAGGGCGAGGGTGACCGTGGCGGTGCCCGAGCTTCCCGGCTCGCGCACGTCGCAGGTGTCCTCGGTGAGTACGAGGTCGTACGCGACGGTGCCGGCCGGCGGCCTCGCGACCTCCCAACGGGCGGTCTGCGGACCGTCCATGGGGCCTCCGGTGTAGCGCTCGGGCATCCGCCCGAAGGCCGAGCGCAGCACGGCCTCGCCCTCGGGTGTGGCCAGCCAGGCCGCCAGGTCCTCGCGCGGCAGCCCGTCGAGGGCGGCGCGGACTTCGGAGAGTGCGCCGGAGCGCAGTGCGGCGACTCGCTCCGGGGAGAACGGGGAGGACAGGGACGCAGAGGTGGGTTCGGCCGTCATGAGGGCTCTTCCGCTCGTGCGGGCACCGGCCCGCTGCTGACTATTCGGTCGACGGCCTCCCGGAGTTCCTGCCGCGGTGCGACGCCGGGCAGCCGGGCGTGGACATGCCCGTCGGGCCGTACGAGAACCGCTTCCGGCCCCTGCAGGGCGTAGCTGTCGGCGAAGGCTCCGCTGACATCGCGCAGTTGGGGCCCGTCCGCGGTGATCACGGATGCCGTCAGGGGCAGGCCCACGACGGTCGGTGTCTCCCGCGCCACTTGCTGCCAGACGGCTCCCGCCGCCCCGGTGAGCAGGGCGAAGCCGGTGCGGGCCAGGTCGGTCGTGGAGATCCGCTCGCCGGCCCGGTCGAGCCAGGCGTGCGGGGCCCGGTGGCCGGCCTTGGCGGTCGGCAGATAGCTCACTATGTCCTGGACCACCGGCTCGCCGGGGCCCGGTGCGTAGGTGAAGCCGAGCGCCTGCCCCTCGAAGTCGAAGTGTGGCCGGTGCTGTTCGATGGTCCGGGCGAACTCCGCCCGGTCGGCGTCGGACTGGAGCAGTGCCCGCTTCTGGAGGGCATTGCTCTCGCTGTGCCGGGCGTTGAACTCCGCGACCGGGCGCCGCTCACGCTCGTACGAGTCGAGCAGCGCGCCGGGGGCACCGCCGCGCAGTACCGCGGCCAGCTTCCAGGCGAGGTTGTGGGCGTCCTGGATGCCGGTGTTCATGCCGAAGCCCCCGGTGGGCGGGAAGGTGTGGGCGGCGTCCCCCGCGGCGAGCACCCGGCCGTCGGCGCTGCGCCAGGAGGCCAGCCCGGTGGAGCCCATCACCCAGTTCCGTACGGAGTGGATGCGCAGCTCTCCGATCGCTTCGCCCGACTCGCCGATGGCGGCCTCGATCAGCTTGTGGTGGTCGACTTCCTGCTCGAAGTAGGTGTGTTCCTCGTCGGGGGTGAGGGCGGGGATCTCCAGGAGCCATTCGCCGCGCTTGGGGTCCACGGTGATGAGGACGCCCCGCACGGTGTCGTTGAGCACCCAGTACAGGGCGCTCTCCCGGCCGGCCGTCCAGGGCGAGAGGTCGGCGCTGAAGTGGATGTCGAGGAGCCTGCCGAGCGGCGTGGCCGCGGTCCGCCGCAGGCCCACCGTCTCGCGCAGCGGGCCGTGCAGCCCCTCGGCCAGGACGGCGTAGCGGGCCTCGACGACGGTGGGGCGCTCGCCCGATGCCGTCACCCTGACGCCGGACGGAGTGCGGGTCAGCTCCTCGGCCCTGACGCCGCGGATCACCCGTGCGTTCTCGGGGAGCCGGTCGACGAGCAGCGCCTCCACCCGGTTCTGCGAGCAGATCACGGGCAGGACCGGGCTGTTGACCGCCCGCTGCATCAGGGCGTCCGCCGAATCGATGACGTCGAGGGCGGCGAGTTCGGTGCCGGCGAGCTGGGTGCACCAGGTGATGCGGGCCGTGTTCTCCAGGGGTACGCCGGCACGGCGCACCTCGGTGTCGACGCCCAGGTGCCTGAGCAGCTCCATGGTGCGCGAGTTGATCACCGTGGCGCGTGGGTGACCGGATGGTGCGGGGCGCTCTTCCAGGACGACCGTGCGGACGCCGTGTCCGGCGAGGAAGTGGGCCGCTGCGAGGCCGGTGGGCCCGGCGCCGACCACCACGACGTCGGCCTCCACCAGCTCGGTGGCCTCCGGCGGACGGGATTCGGTTGCGGTCATCGGCGCACCTCCGCGAGACCGGCGACGACCGGCGCGAGGCGCCGGGCCACCGCGGCGTCGAAGCCGGCCTTGAACAGGACGCGGGCGACGACGACCGCGGGCAGCCCGGCCAGGATGGCGCCGAGCAGCCAGACCACGAACACCCCGGTGAGCGCGGCGCGTTGGGCCTCGCCACGCCGCCCTGCGGCGCGGATGATCCGGCCCCAGACCCGGAAGACCTTCCCGGCCAGGAGGTCGGCCGCGGCCAGCGGAGGGTGCACGGGGGCCGCGTCATGGGCGGCGAGAACGTCGCGGACCCGGTCGGCCAAGGCGTCCTCGGAAGGGGTGCGGGGAGCGGATTTGGCTTGCTCCGAAGCGAATTCGGGGTGTGGCGAGGCGAGTTCGGGTTGCGCTAGAGCGAGTTCGGGTTGCACTGGAGCGAGCTCCGGTTGCGCCGGGACGAGTTCGGCGATGCGCTCGCCGAGCAGCGCCAGCCGGTCCAGCTCGTCCGTGCCGACACCGGCGCGCGGGAACCCCCAGGACGCCTCCCGCTTGCCGGCGAGCAGCCAGCGCAGCGTGGTGACGAAGGTGATCCCGGCGGACGCGGTGTCCACGGCGGCGATCGTGCCCAAGTAGCGGCCGCCCGCGGCCTGGAGCAGCCGCTGGACCTCGATGGCGGCCGAGTACCACATGTTCCGGCAGGCCACGAGGCCGACGACGGCACGCCCGTCGAACGCCTTCGGCTCGGCGCCGACGAGCGCCCGCATGGGCGGCGCCGGAGCCAAGTACCAGACGGGGAAGGCGAAGACGACCAGGTCGGCGTCGTCAGCCTCGGCCACCGGCGGCCGTGCGGTGATCTCGGGTGCCCCGTCGGGGTCGACGGAAGCGGGGAAGACACCGAAGAAGCGGCGTACGGGCCAGGGGAAGGGAAAGGGTTCCCGCGGCCTGATCTCGACCTTGCGTACGTCCCAACCCGCCTTCTCCAGCGGGTCGGTGACGGCGGAGACGGATTCCAGGAGCTGACCGGTCTGTGAGTACCAGTAGACCGTCACTCGGGGCTGTGCAACCACGGCCTCAGGCCTCCCCGGCGGAGACGGCCGTCAGATGCGCGAAGGACACCGCGAACCGGCCGGACTCGGGGACCATCACCAGGAGCTTGTCGCCGGGGGACACCAGGCCCTCGCCGAGCATCTCCTCCAGGATCACGTAGATGCTGGCGCAGCCCATGTTCCCGACCCGGGTCAGATTGCTGTACCACTTCTCGATGGCGGGGCCTCTGACGTTCTTCTTCTCGATCTCCTTGAGCACCATGGACTTCATGCGCTCGCTGGAGTAATGCGCGGGGAACCAGGCGAGCTCGTCCGGGTCGAAGCGGCCCTCGTCGAGCAGCCGCTGGTACTCCTTGACCCCGAGCCGCACGAGATGCGGCAGCAGGCCCAGGTTCTGGCGCAGCGCCAGCGCGCCGTCGGCGGCGGCCTCGGCCACGGAGGGGTAGTCCCACCAGGTCCGCTCCGCCGCGTTGTCGGCCGAGCCCATGTACATGCAGGTCTGCTCGGTGTTGGCGTACGAGGTGAGCGAGATCCAGTCGATCCGCAGGCTCACCCCGTCGGCCGCCGGGCGGTCCCGCACCACCGCGGCGCCGGCGCCGTCCGAGAGCATGTAGCGCAGGAACGCCATCTCCATGGCGATGGCACCGTCGTCCGAGACCGGCCTGACGTCGGCGAACCGGTCGCTCTTCATGAAACGCGATACCAGTTCGGACGCGGAGGCGACCGCGTTCTTCTTCTCCCCGGCCACCACTTGGAGGTAGGCGTTCTTGAGCGCCATCATCCCGGCGCTGCAGATGCCGTGGGTGGTGACGATCTCGCAGGGCGGGCTGCCCAGTTCGCCGTGGATGCCGCTGGCGATGCCGGGCGCGATGAGATCCGGGACGCCGGTGGCCGCCGCGATGAGGTCGATGTCGTCGAGCGTGATGTCCGAGCGGTCCACCGCCTGGCGGATGGCCGCGGCCGCCATGTCGGTGTTGGAGAACAGGGTCTTTTGCTGCTTGTCGATGGCGTAATGCCGCGACTTGATCCCGCAGTTGCTCAACGTCTGCTCGCGTAACCCCGAACTCGCGCGGCCCACGCTGCCGATATAGTCCTCGATCTCCTCGTTGGGCACCGGTTCGCCGGGCAGAAAGCGTCCCATGGCGGTGATGTAGGCAGGCATTGCGGACTCTCCCCGTGATTCAGGCGGCTGCTTTGGTCTCGCACTTGGAGACGGCGAAGTCCAGGACGTCGCCGACGGTGCGAAGCGAACCGATGCGCTCGTCGTCCATCGAGATGCCGTACGCACCCTGAAGGGTCTGCGCCATGGCGACGAGGTCGAGCGAGTCGATGCCGATGTCGTCGTACAGATCTGATTCCGCGGAGAGTTCATCCGGGTCGGCATCACACTTGGCCAGGAGGAATCCCGTGATATCCGCGTAGAGATCGGTCCTCAAAGACATGTTCACCTCCCGTGCCCCACCCCCTGTGAGGCACGGAATTCACTCTGACCCAAGCCACGGGACGAGACATCGGACAGATTCACGCGGCCGCCCTGAATATCTCCCGGGTGGTCCTGAACATCTCCCGGGTGGTGCGGACAACCGGGTCCGGCGCGTCAGGACGCGCGCAGGGCCTTCGCCAGGACTCCCTCGCCCGAGAGATCGATGCTGCCCGCCCGCACCCCGTCCCCCACCGTCAGCACACCCCGGCCCACCGCCACACAGGTCTCCGCGTCCAGCGTCAGGCGTACATCAGGGCTCTCGGGCGCGGGACCGTCGCCGTAGGACTCCCCCTCGCCCCCGACGCGTACGTGGAACTCGCCCTCGGGAAGCCGGACCTGCACCACACCCTCCGCCCCGAGCCCCGCCAGGGACCGCAGCAGTGGCAGCGCGAACCAGTGCGCGCGGACCGCGTCCGTCGGCCTGCGCTCCTGGAGCGCGGGCGCGCCCCACGTGCCGAGGGCTTGCAGGACGGGGAGCAACTCCCTTCCCCGATCGGTCAGTTCATAGACGTACGCCGCAGCCGGCGGCGGAAGACGGCGGCGAGTCGCCAGGCCCTCGCGCTCCATGTCCTTGAGCCGGGACGCGAGGACGTCCGTGCTGACCCCCGGCAGATCGGCGTGCAGATCGGTGTAGCGGCGCGGGCCGACCAGGAGTTCGCGGACGATCAGCAGGGTCCAGCGGTCACCCACGACGTCGAGGGCGCGGGCGGCGGCGCAGTACTGGTCATAGCTTCGGCGGGACCTGGGTGCAGGTGGCATGCGACGCAGTCTATGCAAGTTGTTGGACTTTCCAAGCTCAAGCTTGGTAAAACCAAGTAACTCACGTCACGGGAGGCACAGCGCATGGAGTTCCGGCAGTCCAGCAAGCTCAGCGAGGTCTGTTACGAGATCCGGGGCCCGGTCATCGAGCACGCCAACGCCCTGGAGGAGGCGGGCCACAGCGTCCTGCGCCTGAACACCGGCAACCCGGCGCTCTTCGGCTTCGAGGCGCCCGAGGAGATCGTCCAGGACATGATCCGGATGCTCCCCCAGGCGCACGGCTACACGGACTCGCGCGGCATCCTCTCGGCCCGGCGCGCCGTCGCCCAGCGCTACCAGGCCCTTGGCCTGGACGAGGTCTCCGTGGACGACGTCTTTCTCGGCAACGGCGTCTCCGAACTGGTCACCATGGCCGTCCAGGCCCTCCTTGAGGACGGCGACGAAGTCCTCATCCCCGCACCGGACTTCCCCCTCTGGACCGCCGTGACGACCCTCTCCGGAGGCAAGGCCGTCCACTACACGTGCGACGAGTCCGCGGACTGGTATCCCGACCTGGACGACATGGCGTCGAAGATCACCGACCGGACCAAGGCCGTCGTGATCATCAATCCGAACAACCCCACGGGCGCCGTGTATCCGAAGGAGATCCTGGAAGGCATCCTCGACCTCGCCCGCCGGCACGGCCTGATGGTCTTCGCCGACGAGATCTACGACCAGATCCTGTACGACGACGCCGTGCACCACAGCGTCGCCGCCCTCGCCCCTGATCTGGTCGTCCTGACCTTCTGCGGTCTGTCGAAGACGTATCGCGTCGCGGGTTTCCGGTCCGGCTGGCTGGTCGTCACGGGCCCGCAGCAGCACGCGAAGAACTACCTGGAGGGGCTGACCATGCTCGCCTCCATGCGCCTGTGCCCCAACGCCCCCGCCCAGTACGCCATCCAGGCCGCGCTCGGCGGCCGCCAGTCCATCCGCGAGCTCACCGCGCCGGGCGGCAGGCTGCACGAGCAGCGCGACATGGTATGGCAGAAGCTGAACGAGATCCCCGGTGTCTCGTGCGTGAAGCCCAAGGGCGCGCTGTACGCCTTCGCGCGCCTCGACCCCAAGGTCCACGCCATTCACGACGACGAGAAGTTCGTCCTCGACCTGCTGCTCCAGGAGAAGATCCAGGTCGTCCAGGGCACCGGCTTCAACTGGCCGCGCCCCGACCACTTCCGCATCCTGACCCTCCCTTACGCTGACGATCTCGACGCGGCGATCAGCCGCATCGGCCGCTTCCTCAGCGGATACCGCCAGTGATGCCACAAGACACCGGGGGTCGCGTGTCGCTCTGTCCCACCTGCCAGGTCCCGTCCCACACCCAGTTCGCGTCGCCCGATCTCGTCGAGCGCATCGTGTACGGGGAATTCGACCGCGCGGCCGACCCCGCCTGGCCGGAGTCGGGCGCCGCGACGCTCGACGACTACGCGCGCTGGTGCGGCCACCTGTGCGGTCTGACCTGCCTGCGGATGGCGCTCGGCCCGTCCGCACCGACGCTCTTCGAGCTGCGGGACGGCGCGCTGAAGTACGGCGCGTACACGGAGGATCACGACGGCACGATCCGCGGTCTGATCTACGCGCCCTTCGCGGAGTACGTCCGTGAGGTGCACGGCGTCAACGCCACGGTCCACCGGCACCTCACGGTCGATGAGATCACCGGGCTGCTCGACCGGGGACGTCAGGTCATGGTCTCGGTGCACTACGAGATCCGCCGTCCGCACCGGCAGTCCCCCGGACGCGGCGGCCACCTGGTGCTGGTCACGGGACGTTCCGCGGACGGCGGCCTGCATCTGCACAACCCCTCGGGGATCGACGCGGGCACGCGGACGGCGGACCTCACCCTGGCCGAGTTCGAGCCATTCTTCGCCGGGCGCGGGGTGTCCCTTCACTGACAGAAGGTCACCCTTGCTGCCAGGATGGCGCGATGATGCGTGGAGGCAAGGTCGCCATCGTGGGTGGGAGCATCGCCGGATGCGCCGCCGCACTCGCCGCGCACCGCGGTGGCGCCGATGAGATCACGGTGTACGAGCGTGCCGCGGGGCACCTGGCGGACCGCGGCGTCGGGCTCGCGGTGCACAACTCCCGTTACGCGGAGCTGGATTCGGCCGGATATCTGGACGCGGACATGCCGTGGGTGCAGCTGGAGCGGCGGCGCTGGTATGTACGGGACGGATCCGCGGCCGGGCCGCTCGGCCACGAGATCGGGGTGATGCCGTTCACGTTCCGTACGTACAACTGGGGCCCGCTGTGGGAGGAGTTGCGCCGCAGGGTTCCCGGGTCCGTCGAGTTCCGGTCCGGGGTCCCGGTGGAGGAGGTGCGGCCGGGGAGCGAGGGCGCCGAGATCGGCACCGCCGAGGGCACCGCGCGCTTCGACCTCGTGATCGGCGCGGACGGCTACCGCTCGGTGGTCCGTACGGCGGCGTTCGCCGACGTGCGTCCCGCGTATGCCGGCTATCTCGCCTGGCGGGGTGCCTTCCCCGCAGAGCGTCTCGTGGACCCGGAGCTGTGGGCGGCGCAGGAGTGCGCGTACGTCGTCTTCCCCGGCGGCCATCTCATCGTCTACCGCATCCCCGACGGCACGGGCGGCCACCGCGTCAACTGGGTGCTCTACACGGCGCCTCCCGCGGACCTGGATCTCGGGCTCGGCCGCGATCTGCGGCTCACCGCCCCCACGAGCCTGCCGCCGGGCGGGCTCACGGAGGCCCTCACCTCCCATCTCACGTTCGTGTGCGACGAGTTGCTGCCGCCCTACTGGGGCGACCTCGTCCGTACGACCACTCCCGACGAGCTCTTCCTGCAGCCCATGTACGACTTCACGGCGCCCCGCTACACCACGGGCCGGGTGCTGCTCATGGGCGACGCGGCGACGGTAGCCCGGCCGCACACCGGGGCGGGCGCGGTGAAGGCGCTGCAGGACGCGACGGTCCTGGAGTCCGCCTTCGCCACGGCGACGACCTGGGCGGACGCCCTGGACACGTACGACACCGACCGCACCGTCGCCGGTGCCGTGATGGTCGACCTGGGGCGCCGCCTCGGGCGCGCGCTTGTGGAGGAGACGCCGCCGTGGCGGTCCATGGACCAGACGGCTCTTGAGACGTGGTGGAAGCAGGCGGACGGCGGCGGCGCGTTCGGGGGGCGCGAGCTGAAGCGGTGACGGCTGGTCCCCAGTCGCCGACCTCTGGCCCCCAGGCGCCGACCGCTGGTCCCCCAGTCGCCGACCGCTGATACCCAAACCGACCGCTGATACCCAGCCGCCGGTTTGGGTATGCACGCCAAGATCAATAAGATCCGGCGATGATCACAAGACAACGGCTGGCGGCCGGGGCCTTCGCCCTGCTCGCCGCCTTGACCGCCGGACTCGGCACGGCGGGCCCCGCCGCGGCCGAAGCCGACGAACCGGCCCAGCCCTCCCCCAAGGTCGAGCTGGTGCTCGACGTCAGCGGTTCCATGCGGGCCCGCGACATCGACGGCAAGTCCCGGATGGCGGCGGCGAAGCAGGCCTTCAACGAGGTGCTCGACGCCACGCCGGACGAGGTCCAGCTCGGCATACGCACGCTCGGCGCCAACTACCGCGGCGACGACCGCAAGACGGGCTGCAAGGACACCGAGCTGCTCTACCCCGTCGCCGAGCTCGACCGCGCGGGCCGCACCGACGCCAAGACCGCCGTGGCGACACTCGCGCCCACCGGCTGGACGCCGATCGGCCCGACCCTCCTGAAGGCCGCCGACGACCTCAAGGACGACAACACCGAGCGCAGCCGCCGCATCGTCCTCATCTCCGACGGCGAGGACACCTGCCAGCCGCTCGACCCCTGCGAGGTGGCCCGCAAGATCGCCGCGGAGGGCATCCACCTCACCGTCGACACGCTCGGCCTGGTGCCGGACGCCAAGACCCGCGACCAGCTGAGCTGCATCGCCGAGGCGACCGGCGGAACGTACACATCCGTACGCCACACCGATGAACTCTCCGGCCGCGTCAAGCAGTTGGTGGACCGCGCGGCCGACCCCGTCGCCACGCCGGTCGCCGCGAAGGGCTCGGCGCAGTGCTCCGACGCCCCGCAGCTGAAGGCCGGGCTCTACACCGACCGCGAGAAGTTCGGCGAGCACCGCTGGTACCGCGTGGACGTCGAGCCCGGGAAGGAACTGCGCGCCTCCGTCAGCGTCGCGGCGGACCGGGCGGTCAATCAGGACTACG
The DNA here is from genome assembly GCF_042740015.1 of Streptomyces sp. NPDC059037. NCBI lineage: Bacteria > Bacillati > Actinomycetota > Actinomycetes > Kitasatosporales > Streptomycetaceae > Streptomyces > Streptomyces sp. NPDC059037. The sequence continues at coordinate 24,030 of NZ_JBHYIG010000031.1, read as the reverse complement.
GCGTACTGCTCCGGGCCTCCACCGAGAGCGGACGCGAGATCGTACGGGGCGCGGAGGCGGGTGACGGACGCACGGACGTGATCTCGACGGGCCTGCGCTACCCGAAGCCGGAGCAGGACTCCGATGACTCCGAGGGCTCTGCCAGTGAGCCCGTCGCCGAGACCGTGTGCCTGCGGGTCAGCAACTCCTTCTCGGCACCCGCGTCCGTCAAGACGACACCCGGCCTGCCGGTCGAGCTGAACATCGACGTGGTGGACGCGCCCGACGAGGCGTCGGACGTGGCGTCCTTCGGCCTGGGCAACGGCTGGTGGCTGCTCGGCACGCTGATCCTCACCGGCTTCGTCGCCGGTCTGGTATGGGGCTGGGTCTCGCGCTGGCGCTTCGCGGTCTGGAGGACCAACTGATGCGTACGACACGTGTGTTGAGCCGGGTGGCCGCCCTTGGCGCGGCCGCACTGCTGGCCCTCGCAGGGGCGACGGGGGTCGCCGTGGCCGATTCCTCCGACGGCGACGAGAAGCCCGCCGCACCGACGGAGGCCGGTACGTCCTTCCGTACGGCGACCGCGATCCAGCAGGACCAGGAGGCCACCGCGGAGGCGTCCACCGGCGACTACCTGTACTGGGCGTTCCCCGCGGACATCGGCCAACGGCCCACCGTGCACGCCACGGTGGAGCTGCCCGAGGCCGCGTCGGGGAGCTCCGGGTCCACCTGGCAGGTCGACGTGTACGACGGGCTGCGGCGCCACCAGGCGTGCCGGTACGGCGCGCAGACGAAGACGGCGGCACAGGACGCGAAGACGGTCGAACTGTCCTGCACCCTGCGCACCGTCAAGGGCTGGGCCGAACCGTGGGCCAACGACCCGCTGCAGGGCACGTACTACGTACGCCTGACGGTCACCGACCTGGACGCGGACGCCCTGGGGCTGCCGATGAAGGCCTCGACGAAGGTCACGTCGAACGACGGGGGCGGCGCGCAGGCGGTGGACGGCGCCCTTGCGAAGCCGCTGGTGCCGGGGATCGGCACGAAGACGGCCGCGGTGTCCAGTGAGCCGGAGGACGGCTGGTCGTCCGCCTGGTGGTCGTCGCGCTGGCTGTGGACCGCGGGCGGCGGCGTGCTCGCGGCGCTCGCCGGTGTCGGCGGCTACTGCCTGACACGCGGCTCGGGCCGCCCGTCACGCGTGCCCGAAGGGATCTGACCCTCGGTGGTGGCCGGTGGGGGGGGGGGGGGGCGGCGGGGGCGGCGGGCCCCCCCCCGCGAACACACCGCAAGAAACGGGGGGGCGACGTGGCGGCCGCCCGCCGCGCGGTGGGGGGGTGC
>NZ_JBHYIG010000031.1:13626-22703 GCF_042740015.1 Streptomyces sp. NPDC059037 | reverse complement strand
CCGGGCCCCCCTCCCGGGGCGCCCTTTGGTTGCCCCCCGGGGGGGGGGGGGGGGGGGCGCCCCGCGGCGCGCGGGGGGCCGCCACCCACCGACAGAATTGCCCTGACTTACGGGGCGTTCCAATAGGCCCGCCCCGGCTGGGTCTTGTCGGGAGCGAACAGCTGGGAGACCGTCACCGGTGTCAGCCCTCGTTTCCGCAGTCCGTCGATGATGCCGGGCACGGCGGGCACGGTCCCCGGGTAGATGTCATGGAGCAGGATGATTCCGTCGCGGGCCGCGCCGGCCAGGACTCGCCGCTGGATGAGCTCGGGGTCGTGGTCACGGTAGTCCTTGGCCGTCACCGTCCACAGAATCTGCGCGAGCCCCAGCTCGCGGCTGGCCTTGGCCACCCGCTGGTCGGTTCGCCCCTGCGGCGGGCGCATCAGCGTCGGAGTGCGGCCGGTGAGGTGTTTGATCTGCCTTTGCACGAGGGAGAGCTGACGGCGGATCTCCTTGTCCGAAACCTCCGTCAGGCGTGGATGACTCCAACTGTGATTGGCGAGCTCATGCCCCTCCGCTGCTTCTCGGCGCACGAGTTGGGGGTAACGGGTCACACCCTTCTTGCCGAGGAGGAAGAAGGTGGCATTCACCCGCTTGGCCTTCAAGATGTCCAGCAGACGGGCTGTGTAGGGGCCCGGCCCGGCATCGAAGGTCAACGCCACGCAGCTGGCCCTGCGGCAGTCCACCGGACGGGGCTTGGACCACGACGGACCGGGCGCCGGCTTCGGATTCCGTGCTGCTGCTGCGACCGGAGAAGGGGCGGCTGCCTTGTCTGCGGCCGTATCGCGTTGTTCTGCCCCGCCAAAGGCGGCCAGAACAGTGATCGCGACAATGGTGACGGCCGTGCTCTTCAAACGGTGGGACATGGTCACGGAAGACCTCTACCAGGCCGCCAGAACGCCACCCGCCTTCGACACAGCATTAGGATCAGGAGCCATGATCACCGAAGCGCGTGTTCCCGGCACTCTGGTTCAGGAAGGTCCGCGCCATGGGTGATCTGCTGCTCGTCCGGCACGGCGAGACCCAGTGGGCCCTGACCGGGCAGCACACCAGCTGGACGGACATCCCGCTCACGGAGAACGGCCGGGAGCAGGCGCGGGGGCTCGCGCCGCTGATCGGGACGTACCGGATCGGGGCGGCGTTCACGAGCCCCCGGGAGCGGGCCCGGGACACGGCGGCGCTCGCGGGGTTCGGCGACGCGCGGGTCGATGCCGATCTGAGCGAGTGGGACTACGGGGCGTACGAGGGCGTGACGACGGTGGAGATCCACCGTGACCGCCCCGACTGGTACCTGTTCACGGACGGCGTCGCCCCCGGGCCCCCGGAGCATCCCGGGGAGAGCCCGGAGCAGGTCGGGGAGCGGGCGGACCGGATGCTCGCCAAGGTGGACGCGGCGCTGGCCGAGAACGAGGGCAGCGTGGTGCTGTTCGCGCACTCGCACTTTCTGCGGGTGCTTGCCGCGCGGCGCCTCGGGCTTCCCGTCTCCGGCGGGGCGCTGTTCCAACTCGCGACGGGGACGGTGAGCCGCCTCAGTACGGAGCACGGGCGTCCGGTGGTGGCGGGCTGGAACCTGCGGCCGAGTTCATAGCCCCTCTGGCGGTTGAGGGCGGACTCGGACTCAGTCGACACGCAACGTCAAGATCATCGAGACTGGTCCGCATGCGATACGGCGTAAATCTCCTCAACTTCGGCTCCGGCACCACCCCGGAGACCCTCACCCGCCAGGCCACCGACGCGCGCGACCTCGGCTACACCTTCGCGATGATCTCCGATCACATAGCCGTCACCCCGGACGTGCACGGCGTCTACCCCGCCCCGTTCTACGACCAGTTCCTCCTCGCCGCCCACCTCGCGGGCCGCGTACCGGGGCTGCGGCTCGGCACCACCATCACCGTGATCCCCTACCGGCACCCGCTCCAGACGGCCCGCCTCGCCGCCAACATCGACCGGCTCAACGGCGACGCCGGCTTCATCCTCGGCGCCGGCGTCGGCTGGTCCGCCGCCGAGTACGAGACGCTCGGCATCCCCTTCCGCGAGCGCGGCGCCATCACCGACGAGTACCTCGCCGCGATCCGCGCCGCGTGGACCGAGGAGACGACGTCCTTCCAGGGGCGGTACGTCTCCTACGAAGGCGTCCACACCGCCCCCGCCCCGGCGGCGGCGCAGCTGCCCGTCTGGGTCGGCGGCAACTCCCCCGCGGCCCAGCGCCGCGCCGCCCGACTCGGCGAGGGCTGGCACCCGTTCATGCCGACGCTCGAAGCGCTGCGTGCCGCGCTGCCGCTGATCGCGCGCGAGGCCGAAGCCGCGGGACGGCCCGCCCCCGCCCTGGTCCCGCGGCTCCAGCTCCGGCTCGCCCCGCAGCCGGACACGGCCGGGCGTCCCCTCGGGCACGGCAGTGTCGACCAGCTCCGCGGCGACCTGGAGGTCCTCGCCGAACTGGGCGCCACGGACGTCCTCCTGGACACCTACCCCGGCACTCCGGGCGAGCGAGGCACCGCCGAGGACGACCGTCGCGTACTCGAACTGGTCGCGGAGAAGGTCGTCGACCTCGCCACGGGGGACGTTCGCTGACGCCGTTGTCAGTGGCGCGAGGCACCATCGGGACCAGGAGCAGAAGAACCTGGGAAGAGGTGGACTCATGGCGAAGCCGCCGACGGCCGCTCAGCGCCGCATCATCGAGGCCGCGGACCCCGCGACCGGACGGCTGACCGGGAGCGAGGCGCAGCTGGCCGCACTCGTGCGCCACCGCCTCGCCTTCCGGCACCCCCGGCCGCCGCACGCCTTCTTCCTTACGCCTGCGGGGCATCGGATACGGGAGGAGACGCCGGGTGGCGAGGCCGCCACCCCGGAGGCACCGACCGCCGCCCCCTCCGGCCTCTTCGCCGCCCGCACCGGCACCGAGCCCGCACCCCCGCCGGGCGCGACCGGCCCCGCCCGCGCCCGCGACGTACGCAGCGCGTGGGAAGGCCTCCTCGAAATGCGCCGCATGACCAACCCGGACGGCGCGCGGGACCGCCCCTGCGCCTGGGAGCGGACGCACCTCGTCCAGGCCGCGGCCCTGGCCCTGGAGGCGGCGGGCTGCCCGCCGGGACCCGAGGGCTACGGGGTGGGCGAGACCCCGCAGCCGGAGGCCGTCGCGGTGCGCGATGTGTCGGCCGATGGCCTGCGGGCGTGCGCGGCGGCCCTGGAGTCGGCGGGCTGGCAGGTCAGCGAGCACACCGAGCGTCCGCGAGCCGGCCACTATCTGCTGGCCTCGCCGCGCAGGTGACCCGCGCGAGCACTTCGGGACGCCGCCCGACGCCCCGAGCCTGCTCGGCCGCCGCCCCCAAGTCCGCCGCAAGCCCGCCCCAGGAGGTGCCCCGTGCCGGACAGCGACGGCGCGGTGGCCCGCAAGCCGTAGCCACACGCAGTCGCAGCGGCCGGGGTCAGGCGTCGACCAGGCCCCGCCGCTCGTCGTACGCCGCCCGCGACTTCCGCCGAGCACGGAACGTCCGCCACCCTCGGCCTCGCCGCGCTCTCCCTCGCCCTGTACGCCGCCTTCGCCGTCCGCCAGGCCCGCGCCGCCCGCCCCCTGCTGCGGCTGCGCGTCTTCCGCTCCCGGTCGCTGACCGGCGCCAACGCGGTGCAGATCGCGATGATCGCCGGGATGTACGGCTTCCAGTACATCGGCGCCCTCTACTTCCAACGCGTCCTCGGTTACGGCGAGTTGAAGACGGGCTTCGCCTTCCTCCCCGCCCCCGTCGTCATCGGCGTACTGATGCTGAGCGTCTCCGCGAGGCTGATCGGCCGGTTCGGCCCCTACCGTCCGCTGCTCGCGGGGCTCACCCTCATCACGGCCGGTCTCGCCCTGCTCGGCCGGCTGCCCGCCGACGGTTCATACGTCACCGACGTCCTTCCCCCGATGATTCTGCTCGGCGCGGGATTCGCCGCCGCGATGCCCGCCGTGACCGGGCTCGCGATGTCCGGGATGCGCGAGGAGGACGCGGGGCTCGCATCGGGTCTCTTCAACACCACGCAGGTGGTGGGCGGTTCGCTGGGCCTCGCCGTCCTTACAACACTGGCCGCGAGCCGCACGGAGGGGCTGCTCGCCGACGGCGGGCGCACCCTGGCCGCCACGGCCGACGGCTACCGGCTCGCCTTCTGGGTCGCCACCGGGATCGCGGCGCTCGGCCTCGCCGTCGCCGCGACGGTCCTGCGGCCGGGGCGCCGCCCCGCCGTCACCGTCGAGCCGGCACCCGGGCTCCGCGAGCCCGCCGCCGCGCGAACCACCCGTTAGACCAGTTCAGGTAGGTCACTTGCCTCACGGCGGCCGGGCCACTACGGTCCGGCCAGCCGTGAATCTACGCGCGTCGCACGTCGAGTGAGAGGCCCCTGACCATGCGTAAGTCCGTCTTGACCGCAATGACCGCCCTCGGTGCCGGAGTTGCCGTTTTCCTGACCCCCGGCCTGTCCCCGGCCAAGCCGAAGGCGGCCGCCGACTGGCAGCAGGTCGGGCACGACCTGCAGTCCGGCATCAGCGGTCTCGCCGTCGCCTCCCGCTCGGGTGACACGTTCCGCGCCCTCGTCGTACGCGACAACAAGAAGCCGGGCCAGAATCGCATCGCCCAGGTCACCTACGGGCCGGGGCAGACCCCCGATACCGCGCCGCTCACCTGGCAGGGCGGCGCCGAGCCGATCGACCTGGAGGCGCTCGACCGGGTGCCGGGCACCTCGGACGAGTACGTGGCGGTCGCGAGCCGCGGCCTCGCCTACCACCTGAAGCTGACCGACTCCGGCGAGGCGGTGGAGGTCCTCGACATCTCGCCGCTCCCCGCGATCGGCAACGGCGACGACTTCGAGAGCTTCACGCTGACCTCGCAGAAGGGAAAGCTGGCCGCGGTCTGGGCCGACCGGGGCGCGGGCGACCGTCCGGCCACGCTGTACGCGGCGCCGTTCTCGATCAACCGCTACGGCGAGTCCAAGTTCGGCGCGGTGTCGAAGACGGAGTTCCGCACGTCCTACCCGGGCGGCGACGTCCGGCACGCCTCGGACATCGACGTGACCAAGTCGGGGCGCGTCCTCATCAGTTCGGCTTCGGACGCCGGTGACGACGGCCCCTTCGACTCGGCCGTGAGCGACGCGGGCAGGCTCGCCGTCAATGACGCAGGCAAGTGGCGCCTGACGCTCGCCAAGTCGCGCGATGTCCTGCGGAAGTTCAAGGGCCACAAGATCGAGGCCCTGCACTGCCTCCCCGGCTCGGACCTCGCAGCCCTCGGCACGGACGACGAGAACGCGGGCGGTTCGGTCACCACCGCCCGCTTCTGCGCCTGACCCCGGAGCGGAGCCGTCGAGGCCCGCCGCCTCCCCCCTTGAGCTCCTGAACTCGCCCCGTACGCCGGTACATGCGGGCGACCCCCGTGCACTGCAGGGCCATGGACACCGCCATGGCCAGACAGACACCCGGCAGGCCGAGGCCCAACAGGGCGTAGGCCAGGGCAAGTTGGAGCACGACGCCGCACGCGGTGATGCGGGCGAGGGCCGGGCTCGAACCGCTGCCCTCGAAGACCCCGCCCAGCGCGATGAAGCAGGCGAGCAGCACCAAGTACGGCCCCAGGCACCGCAGATAGAGCGCCCCCGCGTCGGCCACCTCTCCCCCGGCGCCGAAGCCCCGCATGATCCAGGGGCCCGCGGCGAGCAGCACCAGCGCGGCGACCAGCCCCAGCGCCCCCGCGACGAGCAGCGCCTGGCGCCCCACGGCGCGGCGCGCGTCGCTCCCCGCGCCGAGCAGATGGGCGGTGTGGATCGCGGCGGCCTGGCGCACGGAGTAGAAGGCCATGGTCGCCAGGTACATCGCCTTGGTCGCGATGCCGTACCCGGCGACCTCCTCGACGCCCAGCCTGGCGACGACCGCGACGAGCGCGAGCGCCCCCGTCATTCGTACGACGAAGTCTGCCGACATCGGGAGGCCGGTCGCGGCCGTTCCGCGTGCGTCGGCGATGAGGCGCTTTGCTGGATTGGCGGTTTTGTACCTGCGGGCCGGTGGGGGCTTGTCGCGCAGTTCCCCGCGCCCCTTGAGGGGCGCGACACCGCCCCGCAGTGCCAGGATCCCGCACACCAGTGCCACCGCCCGTCCTGCGACCGTGGCGATCGCCGCGCCGCGTACGCCGAGTCCGCAGCCCAGGATGAGCAGCGGGTCCAGTACGAGGATCAGGCCGTTGGCCAGCAGGGCGAGCCGCATCGGCGTGCGGGTGTCGCCCGCGCCCTTGAGGATGCCGTCGACGACGTTGGTGGCGAAGTAGACCGCCATGCCGGGCAGCGCGATCGCGAAGTAGTCCGTCGCGAGGGGCAGGGCGTCGCCTCCTGCGCCGAGGACCAGGCGGGCCAGCGGCTCCCGGCAGAGGTAGCCGCCGACGGCGACCACGGGAGTGATCAGTGCCCACAGCACCCAGCCGCCGCGCACCGCTGACCGGATCGCCGCCGGGTCCCCCGCTCCCCTGGCACGGGCCACCAGCACGGTCGTGCCGGACCCGGCCATGAGGATGACGCCGAGCAGCACGTTCTCGACGTTCGTGGCGACGGCCACCGCGGCGACAGCGTCACCGCCGAGCCTGGCCACCCAGACCATGTTGATGATCCCGGCCGTGACCCCCGCGAGGAGCTCGAAGTAGACCGGGTACGCGAGTGACACCAGCCGGCGCCGGTGGTCGGTCGGGCCCATGACACATCCCCCTCTTTCCGCTGTACCTCGATTCGAGGTACAGCGGAAAGAGATAGCATCACCGCACGGGATGAACAAGTGACGGGAAGGGGCGATGCATGCTGGAGCTGTCGATCCTGGGCTTCCTGAGCGAGGAGGCCCTGCACGGCTACGAACTCAAGTCCCGCATCCAGGGCTTGAGCGGCCATATCCGCCCGGTCAGCGACGGCGCGCTCTATCCGGCGATCACCCGGCTCGTGAAGGCGGGCCTCGTCGAGCAGCACACCGAGCCCGGCAAGAGCGCCGCACCCCGCCGGATCCTCTCCCTCACCGAGGCCGGCCGCACCGAACTGCTCGCCCGTCTAAGGGATCCCAAGGACGCCGACATCACCGACGGGCAGCGGTTCTTCACGCTGCTCGCCTTCCTGCGTCACCTTCCCGACCCCGCCGAGCAGGCCGCGGTGCTCCGCCGCCGCCAGGCCTTCCTGGACGCTCCGGCGAGCTTCTTCTACCGCGACGGGAAACCGGTGAAGGCGGAGGAGGCACCCGACCTCTTCCGCCAGGGCATGCTCAGGATCGCCCGCGCGACGGGCACGGAGGAGAAGAAGTGGCTGGCCGAGGCCATCAGCGCCTTGGAAGGGTGAGCGCGGCACGCCACTGTTTCCGTCCACCCCTCACAGGTCGTCGGCGCCCGGCGGAAGGTAACGAGTCCTGAGGAAGTCTTCGAGGCAGAGGGCCGCGAACGACGTCGAGACATACTTCCAGCGTTCCTCGCGCCCCGGCCCGAAGTCACTGATCCCCCGGAAGATCAGCCAGGGGAGCCCCTCCGCGGCCTGGGAGAATCCGTACGACTCCATGTCGCCGGCGCAGATGGTGTTGTCGACCTCCCGCAGGCCGGGCAGCAACTCCCCGTCCCTCAGGACCTCTTCGCCCGATGCGATGGTGACGCCGGTGGTGTGCACATCGGGAATGCGGGCCGCCGAGAAGGTCTCAGGGACTTCGGCGGGAGACAGACCGCGGACGAACTCCCGTACTCTGCTCGCGTAGTCGGTCCTTGCGGGGTTGTAGTAGTGGAGCCCATGGCCGTAATCGCTGCGCCCCTGCCCGTGCTTCGGCCGTGGCTGGAAGATCTTCCCGGGGAGACGTCGACCGGGTGGGAAGTAGTAGACGCGGTCGCAGGCCACCACGTCCCCGATCCGCACCGCTTCCGGCACCCCGCAGGCGGTGCCGAGCAGGCCGATCAACTCTGGCTCGTAGAGCTTGAGAAGAGCGTCGACGGACTTCACCATCTGTACGTTCCCACTCCTGCCCGCCGAGGTGACGACGACGGAGAGCGGCTCCTCGGGGCGGTATCGGTTCGGCACACGGGTCGGAAAGAAGCGCTGGTCGCCCACGAAGGCGTCCCTGTTGAAGTCGTCCTGGGTCATGCCGAAGGTGCCGAGTGCCGCGTCGAGTTCCTCGATGATGACGACCACCACGGCGACGTCGACGGGCTCGGGCTCGGGCGGCGGAGGTGGCATGACGGGTCCCCTCCAGGGGGCCGTCGGATGGGGCGGGAGGAAGGATTCGACGACCATCCGGTCGAGATCCTGGCGCACCTCGACGGGGAGGTCCAGGGCCTTGCGCGCATAGTCGGCGATCAGCATGTTGCGTTTGATGTGGCCGAGTTCATCCGCATTGTGCTGACCCAGCGCCCATTCACGCCGTCGGTTGTGCAGCAGGTACACCAGTGTCAGGCAGGCCTCTTCCACCGATTGCGCCCGCACGCCACCACCGGCGTTCATACCCCGCCCCTGGTGGCCCGTATCCGGTAGAGAGGGCGGACGGGCAGGCCGTCGAGGTCCGTCTCGTCGGAGAAGTCGAGGATGGGAATGTAGGCCACCGGCTGGATCTCCCGGTTCAGGAGAAGCGAGAGCATCGCGCGGGCGGTGTGGCCGGATGCCCGGAACTCGTCAAGCATCACCACTTTGCTTCTGCTGTCCCGATCCTGGTGTCGAGGCCCGCATCCCTGCGGGCGGCCAGGAACGACAGGAGTTGCTGCAGCGCCACCACGTCGAAGGACGTCGCCGAGGCCAGATCGAGGAGCACCGGGCCCGAGGGCTGCGGATGGGCCGAGGCGTCCGCAAGCACCTTGTCCACCTGGGCCGTCGACACCCGCCCGGCGACGCGCAGCCGCCGCATCGATTCCGCTGAAGGTGAGCCACGCAATCGCATTCGGCCTCCCGAAGAGGGTGACGTCGAATGTTCCCCCTACTGGGGCAAGAAGGAAACTGTAGCGGGAAGTGGGTCCAACTGACCCTGTTCCGGCGGCACTTGACGGTGCCATATCGCAGTGGAGTCCGGTGAGGTCGCGGGCGGGGAC
>NZ_JBHYIG010000031.1:0-13616 GCF_042740015.1 Streptomyces sp. NPDC059037 | reverse complement strand
CTTTCGCGGCGGGGGGGCGGGGGCGGGGGGGGGGGACCCCGCCCCCCACCCCCTCCCCGGAGGCGGCGATCCGCCACTGGGCGGGGATTTCAGTTCGCGTACAACTGCGTTGCAGGGACGATCTGTTGCTCCTGGCCGGGGCTCGACCACAGCAGCTTCATGTGGGCCTCGCCCGTGTTCTCCGCGTAGTCGATCCTGATGGAGTGCCGGGTGCCCGCCGTCAGCTTCACCTGGGCCTTGTCGATCCTCGGCTCGTGCGGCGTCCAGGAGTCGATGACCAGCTTGCCGTCGATCCACACCCGCGCCACGTCGTCCGAGACGGTCGTCAGCGTGTACGTCTCCGAACGGCGCGGCTCCAGCTTGCCCGTCCAGCGGACGCCGAACTTGTCGGAGGGAATGTCGGCGGCCGGTGAACCCTCGTACTTCCAGGCGTGGTTGACCGTCGCGTCGGTGCGGGTGATCTTCGGCGTGCCGCTCAGCTCCGCGTTGTCGAAGATCTCCTGCTTGAGGCCCTTGCCCTTGCCGGGGCGGGCCGTCGGGCCGGGATCGACCTTCAGCTCGATGACGGTGGCGGTGTCGTTCGTCGCCGCTCCGGAGGGCTTGATGTCGTATCCGTCACCGGACTTGGCGACCTCCACCCGCTGGTCGCTGCCGAGCACCCGCGCCGATGTGACCTTGAAGTCCGTGCGCGCCTTCAGATGCAGGGCGGAACCGTCCGTCGGCCACTGGGTGACCGCCGCGTAGAGCTTGTCGCCCTTGCGGCTCACCGAACCCCAGGCCGGCTCTTCGACGAGTCCGCCGTAGCGGGCGGCAAAGACCGCCTCGCCCTGGGCCGACGTACGCAGCCAGTCGCCCATCTGCTTCAGGCGGTCGACGGAGGGCTGGGGGACGCGGCCGCGGGCGTCGGGGCCGACGTTCAGGAGGTAGTTGCCGCTGCGGGACGTGGTGGAGAGGAGGTTGCGGACCAGGGTGCTCGACGACTTCCAGTCCGTGTCGTAACGGGCGAAGCCCCAGTGGTCGTTGAGGGTCATGCAGGATTCCCAGAGCTGGCCGTCGACGGGGGCGCCGGGGATCTCCTGCTCGGGGGTGCCGTAGTCGCCGTCGACGACGCGGCGTTTGCCCACGCGGTTGTTGATGACCAGGTCGGGGTCGAGGTCGCGGAGGTAGGCCTCCAGCTTCTCGCCGTCCCTGGCCGTCCAGGGGTTGTTGGGCTTGTCGGTGTCCCACTCGCCGTCGAACCACAGGAGCGCCGGGTCGTAGTTGTCGACCAGCTCCTTGAGCTGGGCGCGCATCCGCTTCTCGTACTTGGGGAAGGTGGCCGGGTCGGGGAAGTCCTTGTCGTGCCAGTCCCAGATCGAGTAGTAGAAGCCGAGCTTGATGCCCGCGTCGTCGGAGGCCTTCTTCAGCTCGGCGAGAATGTCGCGATTCTTGTCGAAGGAGGAGTGGTCGCGCAGGTTGTAGTCGTTGACCTTCGTCGGCCACATCGCGTAGCCCTCGTGGTGCTTCGAGGTGATGACGATGTAGCGCATCCCGGCGTCCTTGGCCGCCTTGACCACGGCCTTGGCGTCGAAGTCGGCGGGGTTGAACGTCGCGGCCTGCTTCTCGTACTCGGCCTGCGGGATGTCGCACTCGCGCTGGATCCACTCGGCGTTCCGGCAGACGGAGCCGTCGGCCTTCTTGTACTCGCCCTCCAGGTTCGAGTACGCGCCGAAGTGGATGAACATGCCGAAGCGGTCCTGGCGGAACCAGCTGGTGCGGTCGGCGGTGAAGGGGTCGTCCGTGGCGTGGTCGGTACCGGGGCCCGCGACCGGCTCCGGGGCGCTGTCCGGCATCGCGGTCGCCTGCGGGACGACGGCGAACGCCAGCGAGGCGGCGAGGAGCAGGGCTGGTCCGGCGGCTCTCTTGCGCATGGGGCGGCTCCTGAGGTTGAGGGGTCGCTCGGGAACGTAGGGAGGAATACATCGGATGTCAATGCGCCCAACTGACCCTCCTACACCGGATGTTGGCCGCTTCACGTCGCATCGCTCCGATGACTGACCCGCAACCGACACCCCGCGGGCCGCCCGCTCCATGACCACCCCATGACCACCCCGCGCCAATGAAAGGTTCAACCGAAATGCGATCAATCACCGAATGGCGTCCGCCACATAATTGACAATTAACCAGAAGAGTGATTCGTCCGGTGGTGTAGCATCGGATGTGGCAGATATTCGTCGACGATGGAAATCAGCCAACGGGGGCAAGGAGCAGGAGACTTGATGCCCCCATGTTCTGATCTTTCACAGTCGTGAATGCGGAACCCAGGGGGGTCTTCAATGTCATCGATAAGGGTCCTGCTCGTCGACAGCGAACAACTGGTGCTGGAAGGTTTCCGAAAGCTCCTCGACGGCTTTACGGAATTCTGCGTGGTGTCGATAACCCACGACGCGGCATCGGCGCTGGCGCAGTTACACAGGCACCGCCCGCAGATCGTCGTGATGGGGCTCGGCGTGGCCGGCACGGGCGGTGTGGACGCGATCCGGGCGATCCGCCGCGCGTCCGGCCACGTACGGATCGTCATCCTCTCCTCCAACCAACAGCCGGTCTACATGCGAGAAGCCTTCGTCGCCGGCGCCAACGCCTATCTCTCCCGCAGCATCGACGCCGTCGAACTGCGCGAGACGCTGCTCGCCGTGCACCGCGACGGCGCCGCGTTCACGGCGGCCACCGCGGGCCCGATCCTGCAGTTGATGGCGGGCCGCGGCTGCGGCGACGACTCGCCCCTCGCGATGCTCACGGAACGCGAGCGGCAGATTCTGTCCATGGTGGCCGACGACCACGAGACGGATTGCATCGCCACGCATCTGGGGATACGCCCGAAGACTGTCCGAAACTATCTCAGCCGTATCTACGCCAAACTGGGCACGCCCAATCGCGTACAGACCGTGCTGTACGCAAAGCGCTCCTTGGGCCGGCAAGTAGATGTGGCGACCGACCCGTGATGTGGGTGGAATTCCTCGGCAATTGGGTAATTCAGCGCGGTTCCTCTATGTGCGCCACCGCCCTGCACCATGCCGCTCCCGCATCCGCGAGCGCGATCGGGAAGGCCATGAAGGTGAACGGGCCGTGCCGCGGCAGCCCCCGCAGCCCCGCCAGGCCTTCGATCTGGATGAACTCCCGCTCCCTGCCGTGCAGATGAGTGGGCCACAGCGCCCCGGGGTCACGCGTCTCGTAGAAGGACTCCACCATGGCGCGGGCCGGGCCGTCGAAGCTCCAGCAGTCCGTGCCGATGACCTTCACGCCGAGGTCGAGGAGGTGGTCGACGGCCTCGGGGGTGATGGCGGTGGACTGCGTGTAGTACGCGGGAGTGCCGAGCCGGAGATCGGAGTCCGTGCGGAACAGCACCACCGTCCCTGGCCCCACACCCGAACCCGCCGCGTCCAGCGCCTTCTTGACGCCGGCCGCCGTGACACGGCCCTCGCAGCCGCGGACATCGAGCACGACGCCAGGACCGCTGAACCACTCCAGGGGCAGGTCCATCACCTTCTTCGCCGGTTCGCCCGCGCACTCGGGGCCGTAGTGGAAGGGCGCGTCGACGTGCGTGCCCTGGTGCACGGACATCCGGTAGAACTCGTTGGAGAGGAAGCAGCCGCCGGGCAGATCGCGCTCGCGCAGGCGCCGGGCGCCGATGAGCCACCGCCAGAAGTTGAGGCACCTGTCCCTTCTGCTGTCACCGGGCAACGCCCGGATCCTGCGCGACAGTTGACGGATCCCGTCGCGGTGCAGCCACTGCTCGAACTCGACGCCGGGCGCCCGGCGGCTGATGGGGATGCTCAGGTCGACGTACATGGTCGGATGCGTCTCGCTCTCCATGGTTGAGGTTCATGTGCTGAGATTCATGTCTGAGGTTCACGCCGCGTAGGTGAGCAGGCGGCGGATCGCGGCCGCCGCCGTGTGTCCGTAGGCGCCCCTGGCCCGGTTCAGCAGGACGCGTACGTCCATCGGGTACTCCTGCGAGCCGGGTGACTCCAGGGCGAACGAGGCCAGGACGCAGCCCAGTTGGGCCGCCCGCTCCAGCGGGATGCCGCGCGCGACGCCGGCCAGGAGGCCGGCACGCAGCGCGTCGCCCGCCCCGGCCGGATCGGCCACGGTGACCGAGCCGATCGCGGGGACCAGGGAGGGCCGGTGGCCCGCCCGCTCGATCCGCACCCCGGCCGGGCCGAGCGCGGTCACCCACGCCCCGACCCGGTCGAGGAGCTGCACGGCGGTCCAGCCGGTCGCACCCCTCAGGAGTGCGGACTCCTCCTCGCCGGTGAAGAGGCAACGGGCCCCGGACACAAGTGACTTGGCGCACGCCCGGCTCATCCCGGAGATCCGCCGCGCGACGTGGACCGCGAACGGCAGCCCCAGCGCACGGCACTCCTTCACGTGCCGGAGCATCGCGGCCGGGTCGTCGTCCGGCGCGATCATCACCAGGTCGATCCCGCCCGTGCGCTCCACGACGGAACGCAGCGGGCGGGCCCGCGCCGAACGCGTCGCGCCCGGCCGGAAGGTGCTGATCCGGTGCCCGTCGATGTCGGTCGTGCACACCTGGTGAGCGGTGGGCTCGCCCGGCACGACGCGTACGGAATCGGTGTCCACGCCGTGCTGCTTGAGCCACACCTGGTAGTCGGCGAAGTCGGAGCCCGCCACGCCCACCAGGACCGGGTCCTGGCCCAGCCTGCCGAGCCCGTAGGCGATGTTGGCGGCCGTGCCGCCCCTGCGTGTCTCCACGCGCTCGGCGAGGAACGTCAGGGACGCGAGGTGCGGCCGGCCGGTGACCGGCCGCACCGGGAAGCGGCCCGGGAAGGTGATGAGGTGGTCCATCGCGATGACCCCCGTGACTGCGATGGGCACAGGGCGATCAGACCCCGGACTCGATCTTCCGCTTGATGCCCGTCTGGTTCTGCCGGGTGTGCGCGTTCATGCGCTCCACGACGGTCGGCAGCGGGACGTCGAACTCGTCGTCGACCTCGAAGTCCTGCACCCAGGTCATCAGCGTCCCTTCGGGCACCTGTCGGTAGCTCCACCTGAGGTGCATATAGCGGAAGGGGTAGAGCGGATCGCGCCGCTCGGCGACCGCGGTCAGCTCCCGGTGGTCGAGGAGCCGCCAGGACGTCCAGGTGGATCCCTCCGGGTTGCTGAGCTCGAAGAGGATCTCGGTCCAGCGTCCTTCCCGCTCCTCGGAGACCACCTTGGCGTGGCTGTATTCGTCGAAGAGACGGGGCCAGCGGCCGATGTCGTTGGTGACGTCGAAGACGTGCCGTGCGTCCGCCTCGATGACGACGCTGTTCTCGATCCTGGGCATCTCAGCTCCTCACCGCGCCGGCGCCCGCCGACAGCAGCCGGTCCACGCAGTCGACGAGGTCGCGGAAGGTGCGGAAGCCGCCCTCGGCGTCCGCGTCGATGCTGATGCCGAAGTGCTGTTCGAGGGCGACGACGACCTCCACCAGCTCGGTCGAGTCGATGTCCAGGTCCTCGGCGATGCGCCGGTCGTCGGCGAGCTCCTCGCTCTCGAAGCCCGCACCGCGCATGACGGTGACCACGTTCTCTCGTACATCCATGGAACTCACGTACTCCTTGGGAAAGTTGATGTTCATGACCAGTCGTCAGTCGGCGACCGCGATCGCCACGGCGACGCCCGCCTCGTGCGAGATGCTCACGTGAAGCCCGCTGTAGTCGGCGCGCCGGAAGGCCTCGCCGGCCCGGCCCGTCAGCCGGGGCACCGGTTGCCCCGAGGCGTCGCGGCCGATCTCGACGTCCAGCCAGCCGCACCCTTCGCCGTATCCGCCGAGCGCCTTGCGCACGGCCTCCTTGGCGGCGATCCGTCCTGCCATGCGGTGGGCCCGGTGGCGCGGCGAACCGTCGCACAGGGCCTGTTCGTTGACCGTGAGCAGACGGTCGACGATCCGCTGTCCGCGCCGCTCGACCATGCCCCGCAGCCGCTCGACGTCGACGACGTCGATGCCCACGGCGCGGATGCCCGCGAGCGCGGACAGGGCCCCCGTCGCGGTCAACGCCTCAGCAGCAGACATGCGTTGACACCTCCCAGACCGCGGGAGACGACCAGTGTGTGTTCCAGACCGGAGACCGGGCGCGCCGCACCGGCGACCAGATCGAGATCGATGCCCGGCGCCTTCCTGTCCAGGTTGACCGTCGGCGGTACGACGCCTTCGCGCATCGCCCGCAGTGCGAGCGCCGTGTCGGCGGGCGCCGCCGCTCCAAGGAGATGCCCGAAGCCCGACTTGGGCGCGGTGACCGGGAGTCGACCCGCCCTGGCGCCGAACGCCTCGTGCAGCGCGTACCCCTCCGTGACGTCCTCGAAGGGGATGCCCGAGCCGTGCGCGAAGACCGCGCCGATGTCGGCGCCGGTGATCCCGGCGCGTTCGGTGGCGGTCCGCATGGCGCGGCCAAGGACCTGTCCGGTGGGTTCGACGGTGTAGTACGGCATGTAGCCGTCCGTGCTCACGCCCCAGCCGGCCAGTTCGCCGAGGCTCGGCGCGCCGCGCCGCTCGGCGTGCTCGCGGCGCTCCATGACCAGGAAGACCGCTCCCTCGCCGAAGACGCTGCCGCCGTGGCCCGCGTCGAAGGGCCGGTACAGCTCGTGCGGGGCGAGCGGGGCGCGGGACTTGGCGCCGAGCCCGCTGGTCTCCATGCAGAGCCAGCCGTACGGCGACAGGGGCGCCTCCACGCCTCCCGCGATCACCACGTCCGCACGGTCGCGAAGGAGCGACTCCGCCGCGCCGATCAGCGCGTACGCACCGCTGGCCCGGTCGGCGACGTACGTACGGGCCGGGCCCTTGATCCCCTGGTCGATGCAGATGTTGCCCTGCGGCGCTGCGGGGAACCAGGCGGTCGCCTGGTAGGGGCTGACGGCCCGCGGACCGTCGGTCCACAGGTGGCGCAGCTCCCGCTCGGCGAACTCCCAGCCGCCCAGGATGTTGCCGACCATGACGCCGGTCCGCTCGGGCGTGACCTGGTCGCCCACGGTGACGCGGGCGTCCGCCAATGCCTGGCGCACGGCGTGCACGGACAGGTGGGTGAAGCGGTCGGTGCGCTTGACGAAACGGGACGGCAGTTCGGCGCGGGCGTCGAAGCCCGCCTGCCCCGCGGCGTCGCACGCGTACTCCGACGCGTCGAACCGGTCGATGGCGCCGACCAGCGGCGTGCCGTCGCGTGCGCCGTCCCATAGGGGATCGATGCCGATGCCGGCGGGCGTGACCGCGCCGATTCCGGTGATGACGACGCTCTCGACGCTCATCGGGTGGCCCCTTCCCGTACGGCACGGGTGACGAGCGCGGCGTGCAGCCCGGCGAATCCGCTGGCGCCCTTGAGGATCGTGTCGCCGTGCCACGGGCGGCCGGCCCCCGGTACGTAATCCAGGTCGCACGTCGGGTCCGGCGTCTCGTAGTTGGCGGTCGGATGGACGAAGGAGTGCTTGCCCTCCAGGGCGCAGAGCACGATCTCCATGGCGCTCGCCGCGGCCAGCGCGTGGCCGACCATCGACTTGGCCGAGTTCACCGGGATCTCCCGGGCGCGCTCGCCCAGGGCGAGCTTGAGGGCGCTGGTCTCGCAGGTGTCGTTCTGTGGCGTGGAGCTGCCGTGCGAGTTGACGTGATCGATGTCCTCGGGACACAGGCCGGCCTCCGCTACGGCCTGGGTCATGGCGCGGGTCAGGTCCGCGCCGTCGGACAGCAGATCGGTCATGTGCGCGGCGTTGGAGGTGTGCGAGAAGCCGTCGATCGTCATGTACGGCGTGGCGCCCCGCCTCTCCGCATGCTCGCGCGACTCCAGGACGACGATTCCGCAGCCCTCGCCGAGCACGAAGCCGTCGCGCCCCACGTCGTACGGGCGTGAGGCGGCCTCGGGCCGGTCGCTGTGGGAGCGCGAGAGACAGTTGATGATCTCGAAGGACGCCACGGTCACCGGGGTGATGGGTGCCTCGCTCGCCCCCGCGATCATCACGTCCGCGTCGCCGTGCCGGATCGCCTCGTAGGCGTGCCCGACCGCGTCGACGCCGCCGATGCAGCCCGTCGACAGGGTCACGCACGGGCCCCGCATGCCGAGCAGCGCGGACAGGATCGTCCCCGGGGTGTTCGACATCGAGGCGAGGTAGAGATCGCGGCCCGCCTTCGCCGGGTCGATGGGCTTGCGCCCCTCGTCGGTCACCCGCAGGAACTCCTCCTCCATCCTCGGAGTGCCGCAGATCGCCGTGGACAGCGAGAGTCCGGCGCGATCGGGGTCGTATCCGCCCTGTTCGAGGCCCGCGTCACGGACGGCCTGGTACACGGCCGCGACGGCGAACTGCGTGTAGCGGTCGAGCCGTTGCACCTCGGGCGGCAGCGCGGATATCTGCTCTTCGAACCCCTCGACCTCGGCGATCGAGTCCGACAGGAAGTCGAAATCTCCGAAGAGCGCCGAACTCGTGATGTCGGAAAGGGGCTTGGTGACACTCTTCCCCGCTGAGATGGTCTTCCATAATTCTTCTGTGCCTATGCCGGCCGGGCTGACCACACCGAGCCCGGTGACCACCACTTCTCGCACCACTAACGCCTTTCTCCTGTCAGGACCGTGATGAGACCGGGCGTGACGGACCCCTTCGCCGTCACGCCGTATTTCTCCATGACCGCGCGGTACGCGGATTCCTCCTGGACCGCGCCCGCCTCGGTGTTCACCAGCAGGCTGAGCGCGATCATCGGCCGGTGCAGGGCGGGCCGCCCCGGCTCCTGGCGCATGACGTCCACGACCAGGAGCGTGCCGCCGGGAGTCAGCAGCCGCGCGCACTCGGCGACGAGCCGCTCCGTGGCGACCGGTCCCGCAAAACGGCTCAGATGCGCCAGTACGACGGTGTCGAAGCAGCCGTCGGGGAAGGGCGCCCTGATGGCCCCCTTCTCCGCGTCCCCGGTGAAGTCGGCGGGAACGAAGCGGAACCGCTCGGCCACGCCGAACTCCTCCGCCCTCCCCCGCGCGGCCCCGAGCAGCTCGGGATCGTCATGCGCCACCACCCGCGCCTCCGGGTCGGCGGCGGCCAGCGCGATGCCCCACTCCCCGCTGCCCGCCGCGAAGTCGAGGACACGGCCGGCCGCGGGCAGCGCCAGCTCCCGCACCACACGGAAGGCGGTGCGCACGGCCACGGGAAAGATCCCGCAGAACATCCCGGGATACCGCCCCCGGGCCTCGGGAGACCCGAGCTCACCGCCGCCGTGCCCGCCCCGCCGCACCAGTTCGGTCAGGCCGCTCCACTGCTCCCACTCCGCGAGTACGTCCGCGAAGTGGTCGCCGAGATACCCCCGGCCGCCCTCGACCAGCTGGGCGCGGGAGGCCTCGGTGAGCGCCCAGCTCTCGTCGTCGCCGCCCGTGACGAGGCCCAGCTCCTCCAGGGCGGCGAGCAGTGCGCGCAGCGCGGCGGTGTCGCAGCCCAGCTCGGCGGCGAGACCCCGGGTGCCGCGCGGCCCTCGGGCGAGGCCGGTGAACACGCCGAGGTCCAGTGCCGTGCCGAGGACCCTGGCGCGGGCGAACCCGAAGTTCAGGGCGAGCAGTGGGCCGGGGTCCGGGGCGTCCTCGTACGGCGTGAGGGCGCGGCGCTCGGCGGCTACGGCCGGGGCGGTCACTTGCCGCCCTCCACGAGGCTCACGTACTCGGGGTTCTGGGTGTACTCGTACGGGTCGTCGGAGAGGAAGACGTTGCGCACGGGCGGCCGCTCGCACGGCGCGACGACCAGGAACCGGCAGGTCTGGCCGGGTCCGGTGACGAATCCGTGGGGTTCGTTGCGCGGGATGAAGATGGCGTCGCCCGGCCCGACCTCCTCGGTCCTGCCGAGTTCCGGCATGACGAGCCCCATCGACCCTTCGAGCACATAGATCTCGTGTTCCCACTCGTGATAATGGGGCGGTGTGGAGCCGTTGGGAGAAACCTCGAATTCGGTGAGTACGAATCGGTCGGCGCCGTCCGGTGTGTCGATCAATTTCCGGTGGGTGGTCTCCTTCGCCCCCGGTTCGCGGACGATCTCGGCCTTGACGGCTGTCCTGTGCACGCGCTTCATGTGCTGCCTTTCCCTGAAGGGATGACGTGAAGGGATGAGGCGCCCGGCCGCTTTCGGATTTCAAAGGGCTTTCACAGGCGCCGCGAACGAACGTAGGCCGGGCGCGGCGTCCTCATCTATGGGCAGGGACCGCCGCCGACGTCGGGACTTGAGGCCGGGCACACGGGGGCGGATCGCCCATGGGGACGGGACAAAGTCCCAGGCGGCACCTCGTGGACTTCCGGGAGCACCTCGTGGACTTCCGGAGGCGCCCGCCCACGAGTACGCTTCGAAAATCGAATCACCCGAGCCTCAGGAGGATCCGGCACGATGAGCCTCGACATACGTGACGTACTCGCGCCCGGCACCCCCGGCAGGACCCCGCTGCCGCTCGCACCGGACGTCGTCTTCCACAGCCCCGTCGCCGACTACAGCGGGCAGGACGACGTGGCGCACCTCTTCCTCACGATCGGCCAGTGCCTGACCGGGATCGAGCCTCTCCAGGAGTTCACCGAGGACGGCGGCCGGAACAGCGTGACGACGTTCAACGGAAGGGTCGGCGAGGAGTCCGCCTACGGCGTCTTCGTCCAACAGCTGGGCTTGGATGGCTACTTGACCGAGGCAACGCTCCTGCTTCGTCCGCTCAGTACGCTGCGGACCGCCGTCGCGCTGATGGGCGAGGCGCTCACGGCCGATCCGCTGCCGAGTCGGCGCCGACCTCGGTAGCCCACCGCCGGGCCCAGGCGTCCAGCGGCATGAGCGCCTGATGGGCCTCGCGGCCGAGCGCGGTCAACGTATAGGAACTGTCCGGCAGTTGCTGGACGAGACGCGCTTCGAGCAGTTCGGTCAGGCGCTGGCGCAGCACGCTGGACGACATGGCGTCACAGCGCTCCCGCAGCGCGCGAAAACCCAGCGGGTCCGCCCGCAGCTCCCAGACGATCCGCAGGCTCCAGCGGCGCCCGAACAGATCGAGCGCGGCCATCAGCGGGCGCCCGGTGGTGGAGGCGCCGGTCGCCCTGCCGGGCAGCGGTGTGCTCATCCGCCGACGCTAGCATCACCGCTTCGGCTATCGAAGCGGCGGGCGGCACGCGGCCCAGGCGACACCCCGCACGGGACCTTGACCCCGCCGCGAGCCCCCTCCATCGTGAGGCGCCGTCCACGCCCGTCGAGCACCGCCGAACCGGGAGGGTATCCCTTCACCATGCCCCTGGCCCGCCGCACCTTCCTGGCCGCCATCGCCGGCACGACCGGCGCCACGGTCGCCTGTTCCGGAGCCGCCGCCGACAGCACACCGGCCGGGCGGCCCCCCGCCGCCGATGCCGCCCGGCGCCTGCTCCCCCGCCACTGGGAACAGCTCACCTTCGAGACGTCGGGCCCCGCCGACACGTTCCGGGTGTCCGGCAGCCGCGGGAACATCACGATCACCGCACCCACACCGGCCGCACAACTCACCGGCCTGCGCCACTACTTGAAGCACACCACCCACACGAACATCACCTGGGCCGGCAGCCAGACGGACCTCCCCGACCGGCTCCCCGCCCCGGACAGAGCACTGAACGGCCGCGCCAACACCCCGCACCGCTTCGTGCTCAACGACACGAACGACGGCTACACCGGGGCGTACCACGACTGGTCGTACTGGGAGCGCGAGCTGGACGTGCTCGCGCTGCACGGCTACAACGAGGTCCTCGTGTACGTGGGCGCGGACGCGCTCTACCACCGGGTGTTCCAGGAGTTCGGCTACTCCGACCAGGAGTTGCGCGAGTGGATCCCGGCCCCGGCGCACCAGCCATGGTGGCTGCTCCAGAACATGTCGGCGTTCCCCTACCCCGTGTCGCGCCAACTCCTCGACCGCCGGGCCGCCTTGGGCAGACGCATCGCGGACCGGCTCCGCGAGCTGGGCATGACGCCGGTGCTCCCCGGCTACTTCGGCACGGTCCCGCCGGACTTCACGGCGAAGAACCCCGGAGCGAAGACGGTGCCGCAGGGCGACTGGGTCGGCTTTACGCGCCCGGACTGGCTGGACCCGCGCACGGAGCACTTCGCCCGCGTGTCCGCCGCGTTCTACCGCGCCCAGGAAGAGCTGTTCGGCCCATCAACCATGTACAAGATGGATCTCCTCCACGAGGGCGGAAAGCCGGGGGACGTCCCCGTCGGCGATGCGGCCAAGGCGGTCGAGAAGGCACTCCACACCGCGCACCCCGGCGCGACCTGGGTGATCCTCGGCTGGCAGAGCAACCCCCCGAAGGCCATCGTGGACGCCGTCGACAAGACGCGCATGCTGGTGGTGGACGGCCTCTCCGACCGCTTCCCCACCGTCACCGACCGCGAGTCCGACTGGAATTCGACGCCGTACACCTTCGGTTCGATCTGGAACTTCGGCGGACACACGACGCTGGGCGCCAACGCCCCCGACTGGGCGGCGCTGTACGAGAAGTGGCGCACCAAGGAGGGCAGCGCGCTGTCCGGCATCTCGCTGATGCCGGAGGCGGCCGACAACAACCCGGCGGCGTTCGAGCTGTTCTCCGAACTGGCGTGGCGTACGGACGACTTGGACCTCGCCGACTGGTTCGCCGAGTGGTCCGTGTCCCGCTACGGCGCGGCGGACCAGCACGCGGCGGCCGCCTGGGACATCCTGCGCCGCACGGCGTACGGCACGACGCGCGCCGACGAGTGGTCGGAGGGCGCGGACGGCCTCTTCGGCGCGCGACCGAGCCTGTCGGCGAAGTCGGCGGCGGCGTGGTCGCCGCAGGCGATGCGGTACGAACCGTCGGAGTTCGAGCCGGCACTGGGCGAACTCCTCGCTGTGCGGCGGGAGTTGCGAGGGTCATCCGCATACCGCAGGGACGTCCTGGACGTGGCGCGCCAGGCCCTCTCGAACCGAAGCCGCACGCTTCTCCCCCGGATCAAGCAGGCGTACGACGCCAAGGACACCCCTCGCTTCGACGAGCTGACGCGCGACTGGCTCGCGCTCATGGACCTGCTGGACAGGCTGATGGCGACCGACTCCCGCCATCTCCTTGGCCGTTGGGTGGCGGACGCGCGTTCATGGGGTGCCGACACCACGGAGAAGGACCGGCTCGCGTACGACCAGCTGTCGCTGCTGACCGTGTGGGGCACGCGGTCCGGGGCGGACGCGGGCCTTCGCGACTACGCCAACAGGGAGTGGGCGGGACTCGTCGGCGGCCTCTACCGGCTGCGCTGGTCGACGTACTTCAAGGAGCTGGGGGCGGCGCTGACGGAGGGCCGGGAGCCGAAGCCGATCGACTGGTTCGCGGTGGAGGAGGGCTGGATTCGCGATCCGGGGTCACTGGCAACGCGCCCGAGCGGGGACACGTACAAAGTCGCAGTTCAGGTGCGCGAACACCTGACTGAGTCACGGTAGCGACCGACACCCTCACCCCCCAAGATCACCAACTCCCCCTCCATTGACGGGTATACGTCACTCCGAATCTCTGGTAGGAAACTTTCCTAACAGTGCAACCGAGTCACCGGACTCGGCCGGAACGACGCACTCCTCCCCCCACCTTGGAGGCCCCGTGCCCACCCCCCACAGCACTCCCGCGCACCGTCTGCA
>NZ_JBHYIG010000030.1:0-48206 GCF_042740015.1 Streptomyces sp. NPDC059037 | reverse complement strand
GCGCCGCCGGTGGGTGGTCGGGGTGTGGCCAACGCCGGGCGCCCAAAGGGGGGTCTGAGCGGAACTTACCCCCCCGTATGCTGAACCACTTGGGGCCCCCCCCCCGGGGGGGGGGCCCCCATCGTCGTACTCACGCGATCAGATCAGTCGTTCTGCTTGCGGCGGTACAGCGCGAAGCCGAGGCCCGCCGCGCCCAGCGCCGCCATGCCGCCGCCGGCCGCGATCAGCGGGGTGCTCGCGGCGGCCGGGGTGACGCCTTCGGAGCCCGCCTTGACGCCGCCCTTGGGGACGACCGTGGTGGACGTCCCGGAGCCGGTCTTGTGCTGGGGCTGCTGCGTGGGCTGCGGCTTCGGGGTCGGCTTGGCCTTGCCCTCGACCCAGGACTTGATGGTGCCGTCCGGGTTGAGGACGACGTACAGGCCGTTGTTCTGGCCGGTCACAGACTTGCCGTTGGCGTCCAGCGTGTCGAGCTTGGCGCCGTGGGCGTAGATGTCGGCCTGGTAGTGGTTCTTGCCGAGCTTGTAGATCTTGGCCAGGGAGCCGTCGGCCAGCTTGGCGCTGCGTACGTAGACGCGCTTGCCGTCGGGCTGCGGCTTGGGCTTGGGCTTCGGGGCCGCCTTCTTGGTGATGGTGCCGTCGGCGGAGAGCGTGAAGGTGCAGCCGTCGATCTTGGTGCTCGCCGGGTTGATGTAGGCCTTCAGGGAGCCCTTGGGGGTGCCGTTGAGGGAGATGGACGCCTTGGCGGTGCGTGCGGACGCGTTGACGTCGACCTTCGCGGCCCAGCCGTTGCCGAGGTCGGTCACACCCTTGGAGACCCAGCCGCCGGGGACGGGCTTGTCCTTGTCCTTGTCCTTGTCCACCAGCTTGGCGGTGACCGTGCCGTCGGGGGTCAGGGTGAAGGTGTTGCCGTCGATGGTGGTGCTTGAGGCGCTCTCGTACGCGGTGAGCGAGCCCTTGGGAGCGCCGTCGAGGGATATGGATGCCTTGGCCGTGCGCGCGGAGGCGTTGACCTCGACGTCCGCGGTCCAGCCCTTGCCGAGGTCGGTCACGCCCTTCGACTCCCAGCTGCCGGGCTGCGGCGTCTCCGTGTCGGTGTCCGTACCCGGGTTCGTGTCCTGGTCCTGTCCCGGGTCCTGCGCCTGGTCCTGACCTTGGTCGTCCGTGGCGACCTGGTGATCCTGCGGGGTGGACGGCGCGTCCGCGGCGAAGGCGGCCGTGGTCGGGACGGCGAGGGCGGCGATCGCTCCGGTGGCGATGGCGGCGGTGCGGAAGGTACGGCGGGTGGCGCGCATAGCGGAGGTCCCTTGGTGCTTGGTGCTGGTCGGGCTGGCTGTCCGTCTTTGTGCCCCTTTGCGGTGGCTACAGACATGAAGCTACGGGCGCTGTGTGTGCGTCATCCGTAGGGAATGTAACAAAGAGCCGCATATGCCGACGCAGAACCGTAAATCGGTCAAAAGTGCAGGTCAGGGGCGCTTTGACCGAAGGTCATCGGTTGCCCGGGACCAAGGTCCCGCGTCACGCCGCCGGGGCGGGCGCGTCCCCCGCCCGCCCCGTCCGCAGCAGCCACTCCCCATAGGCGGGAGCCTGCCGCGCCGCCTCCCAGTAGGCGGCCTCCAGCTCGCCGTACACCGTGTCGAGCTCCCGCTCCGTACGCGCCGCCACGAGCAGTCGTACGCCGAGGGGGTCGCCGTGCAGCGGCCGGACCGCCATGTCGGGTCTCGCCCGCGAGGTCGGCTGGCAGACGGTGACCACCTCGCCGGTGGCGACGAGGGATGACGCGGTGAGGTAATCGCCGTGCAGGACACGGGGGTTGATCCCGGCCGCGCGCAGGACGCGGAGCAGCCCGTCCCACTCGCCGTCCACGGTCGGGTCGACCATCCACCGGTCGTCGGCGAGATCACTGAGGTGGACGACGGGCTGCGCGGCCGCCGGATGGTCGGCCGCGAGGAAGACGAACTGGGGCTCGCGCTGCACGAGCACCCGCGTGCGCAGTTCCTCGGGGAGCCGCAGCGGGCTGCCCTCCACCTCGTGCACGAAGGCGATGTCGAGCTGCCCGTCGGAGACCATGCGCAGCAGCGCGTTCGCGGACACGTCCATCTGGAGCGAGGTCTCGGTGCCGGGGGGCAGGTGGACGCGCAGCCGGCGCAGCCAGCCCGGTATGGCACGGCTTGCCGTGGAGCCGATGCGCAGCTGCCGGCCCTCGGCGGCGCGGGCGGCGGCCGCCTTGGTCTCGCTGATGAGCGCCCGCATCTCGCTGACGAGGGGGCGGGCACGGCTGAGGGCGACGCGGCCGAGCGGTGTCGGGCGGCAGCCGGTGCGTTCGCGGGCGAAGAGCTGGCCGCCGACGGCCTGCTCGATGCGCCGCAGCTGGGTGGTCAACGACGGCTGGCTCATGCCGAGTTGGCGTGCGGCCTTGTGCAGGCTGCCGGTGTCGGCGATGGCGCACAGCGCGCGGAGGTGCCTCACCTCGAGCTCCATGGTCAGTGAGCGTAGAGCGGCGAGCGGCGGCGCACCAGCCTCACAAACCCCACGGGAAGCACGCGAGTTGGGCGCGGCGCGAGCGCGGGTGATAGCCCGGCGCTATCGCCGATTGCCATCATCCCCAGACCCCCCTGGCTCCCCGACACTCCCCCTACCGAACCGTTCACCTTTCATCGAACGAGTAGGGAGCCCCCCACATGAACAAGCGTTACCTCTCGGTCGCGTCCGTCATCGGCCTCGCTGTCGCCGGTCTCGGCACGACGTCGGCGACGGCCGTGACCCCCACGCAGGCCTCCCCCTCCACCACCGCCGCGTACTCCCAGTACGCGGGCTCCGGTGAGGAGGCCGCGGCCAACAAGGCGTTCTTCGACGCCGTGTTGAAGTCGGTCGCGGAGAAGCGTGCGGCCAACCCCGGCGCGAAGCAGGTCACCGTGGTGTACGACGCCTCCGGTGCGCCGACCTTCGCGCAGCAGATAGCCAGCAGTACCTCCATATGGAACAGCGCGGTGTCCAATGTGAAGCTCCAGGAGGGGAGTGGCGGTGCGAGCTTCGAGTACCGCGAGGGGAATGACCCGCGTGGTTCGTACGCGAGCACGGACGGCCACGGCAACGGGTACATCTTCCTGGACTACGCGCAGAACCAGGAGTACGACTCGACGCGCGTGACGGCGCACGAGACAGGGCACGTCCTCGGTCTTCCGGACCACTACGAGGGCCCCTGCAGCGAGCTGATGTCCGGAGGCGGCCCCGGCACCTCCTGCACCAACTCGCAGCCGGACGCGAATGAGCGTGCGCGGGTCGACCAGCTCTGGGCCAACGGCCTGGCCAAGGCCCTGAACAAGCTGGACAAGCTGGACAAGGTGAGCTGATTCAGTGCCGGAGGGGCCAGAGACGGCCCCTCCGGCTCCTCAGGCTCCTCTGGCTCCTACCCCCGCGGCGATGCGATCGCCCGCGCGGCCGCCACCTCCTGGCGCAGCGGTTCAAGGACGCTGTCCTTGGGGCCCGTGAAGTCGGCCGAGACCTCCTCCAGGATGTCGGAGGACCGCATGCCCTGCGCCAGCTCCCGCAGCTGAGCGGCGACTTCGGCCACCTCCGCGGGAGCGGGCGGCGCCGCCCCATGCCGAATCCGCACCCGCGCGGCGGTGGTCGCGTCCACCACCCGCTCGACGGCGACCATCAGCGGCCACCACGCCGCGGCCCGCGTCCCCACCGGTGGCGGCTCGGTCAGCGCCCGCTGGAACTCCGTACGGATGACGGAGAGATCCCGGTAGAGGCGGCGCCGCATCCGCGCCCGCGCCGCCGGGTCCTCGGTGGCGCCGAACGCGCACTCCACGTACGAAGCCGTATCGGCCACCGCGTCCGCGAGCCGGTCCCCGATCCGGGTGTGCCAGCTCTCCGGCCAGAGCAGATACCCGGCCACCAGCGAGATCGCGCAGCCGATCAGGCTGTCGACGAGGCGCGGCACGACGAGCCCGAACCCCTGGTGGTTCAGGATGTCCGACAGGAGCAGGATCACCGGGGTGATCGCGGCCGTCTGGTAGCCGTAGCCGCGCGGGGTGAGCGCCGGGATGAGCGCGGCGAGGACCATCATCACCGGCACGTCCCACCAACCCCGCGGCACCTCCGCGAGGACCGCCGCCGCCACCACGAGCCCCGCCACCGTGCCGAGCGCCCGCAGCACCGCGCGCGAGAAGACCGAGCCGAAGTCGGGCTTGAGGACGAAGGTGACGGTGAGCGCCACCCAGTACGAGCGCGGCACCTCGATGAGGGAGACCAGGGACTGCGCGATGCCGATGCAGAGCGCCAGCCGCAGGCCGTAGCGCCAGGACGCGCCGGTCAGCAGGACGTTGCGGGCCGCGCGGCGGGCGCGTACGCGCAGGGCCGCGGGGCGGCCGAGGCGGTCGTCGACGTTGACGATGCCGTGCGGGTCGGGGTCGTTGAGGGTCTCGGCGACGTGGCGCAGCGCGTGGTCGACGGCGCGGGCGGCGGGGTTGCCCGGCTCGGGGAGCACCGGCTCGGGGACGGTCACGCCACCCGGCCCGGCGACCACGTCCGCGAGCCGCCGCACCTCAGCGGGGACCTCCGGCGACAGCGGGACCCCGCACTGGTGCGCGGCGGGCGCGGCCTCGACGACCGAGGTGATCGCGTTCAACTGGGCGATCATGCGCACCAGTTCGGGGTTGCGGCCGTGCGAGCGGGTGCGGCGGGCGAGGACCAGGTCGTACGACTGGTTCAGCGAGGCCGTGACGGCGGTGCGCGCATCGCCGTACCCGTCCGTGCCCGCGGCTTCGAGCAGCGCGGCCACGCTGCGGTACGTGTCGGCGACGGCGGCCCGCTCCGGGACGCCGGACCGCATCGGCCAGGCGAGCAGCGCGAGGGCGAGGACGAGCAGCCCGCCACTGGTCATCAGGACGGGGGCGAGCCACCATTCCCCCGGCATCGGAAGTCCCGCCCCCACCACGGAGTTGAGCAGCAGGAGCAGCCCCGACACGGAGGCGACGGCGCCGATCGTCGACATCATCCCGGAGACGAGGGCGACGAGCGTGACGACCCCGACCGCGACCCAGCCGTGCCCGAAGACGAGCGAGCCGACGGTGACGCCGAGGGCGCCGAAGAGCTGCGGCACGGCGATGTTGTAGATCCGCATGCGGTACGCGTCGGCGGTGTCGCCGATGACGCCGGAGAGCGCGCCCATGGAGGCGAGCGCTCCGTAGGCGGGCTTGCCGGCCGCGAGGCCGATGACGAGCGGCAGCGCCATCGCGACGGAGGCGCGGGCGACCGCGGCCCACGGGACGGGCGCGGACTGCGGCTTGAGCGTCCTGACCAGCCAGCCGGGCGGGGTGAGTGTGCTCAGGGGGCCCGCGGGGCCGGGTGATTCGGGACGGGGCATGCGCCCATTATCGCCGCTTTGCGCGACTTGCCCGGACCTCAGCGGTCCTGTTCCTGCCGATGCAGCGTCAGGTCCACCACGAGCGCCCGGTGGTCCGTGTCGCCGATCTCCAGGAAGCGGGCGTCACGGGCCGAGAAGTCCGGGGTGGCGAGCACATGGTCGATCTGGGTGCCCAGCGGGGACATCAGGGCGGCCGGCCAGCTGGGGGTGCGGGCGGATCCCGCGAGCCGGGCTGCGTCGCGCAGCCCGCCCGTGTCGAGGATGTCGCGGAAGGCGGCGTGGTCCTGGGTGGCGTTGAAGTCGCCCCCGATGATGGTGGAGCCGCCCTTGCCCGCGGCGGCGTAGTCGCGAAGACCGGCGAGCTCGGAGCGCCATACGCCGACCTGCTCGGGCAGCGGCGGCATCGGGTGGGCGAGCTGGACGCGGATCTCGTGGCCGTCCTTCAGCTCGGCCACGGCGCCGGGCATGCCCAGGGTGCCGGGGATGCCGCTGGCCTTCTTCAGCGGGAACCTGCTGACGATGAGTGAGCCCTCGGCGCCGCTCGCCTCGCTGCCGCTGCGGTACGGGTACTCGGCGCGGGGCAGCTCGTCGCGGAGCGTGTCGGAGCAGGTGTAGTCGCACTCCGGGACGAAGAGCAGGTCCGGCTTCTCCTTCCGGACGGCGTCCACAAGACCCGGCGTCCCGCGCCCGAACTCGACGTTGGACGCCATGACGCGGATCTCGGCGACGGCGGGCCCGTCCGGGGCGTCGGCCCGGCCGTAGGGCTCCAGGAACCAGGCGACGCCGCCGAGGGCGAGTACTCCCCACACCAGGCCGATGCGCCACCTCGCCAGGGCGGCCAGGAGCAGCGCGGCGACGGTCGGGGCGAGGAGCCAGGGGAGGAAGGCGAGGAGCTGCGGGACGGGGGTGAAGCCGTCGGAGTCGGCGACGCGGAAGCCGAGGAGGCCGGTGACGCCGGTCAGGAGCAGGGCGGCGAGGCAGGCGGAGCCCCGGCTCCGGAGCCGCCGCCGCGCCGGCTCGCCGCCCTCCGCCCGGTCCTCCTGCCGCCCTGCCGCTGCCGCCGTCATGCTGTCCAAGGACCGGCCTCTCCGTAGGGGTGGTTCTCGAATCTTCCCTGAGAGACGGATGGATGCGGGGAAAGGGTTCCTTTTCCCCGGTCGCCGGCGCCGGCGCCAGATGGGCCTCAGATGGCACCAATTCGCCGCTCAAGTGGCGTCGCGACGACACCGCCGCGAACGTCCCCGCCAGCCAAGACCTCGTCTCCAGAGGTGCTGTTCCCTGCTTAGGCGCAGAAGAATCCCCAGTTCAAAGGCGTGTTCACGATCAAAGTGCCAATGTGGCTCGCAATGGCGCTGCTGATGCGCCATCATGGCGTCACGGAGCTCACGCCCTACGTCACGGAGGACCTCATGTCGTACGAGCCGACGGTCACCGGCAGCGCCGCCGATGGGCCGCCCACCCTGCCCACCGACCGGCACACCGGCTGCCCCTTCGACCCGCCCGCCGGACTCACCGCGCTGAGCGACCGGCCGCTGCGCCGCATGCGCTACGCCGACGGACACCTGGGCTGGCTGGTCACCGGCCATGCCATCGCCCGCGAGCTCCTTGCCGACCCGCGCATCAGCTCCCGCTACGAACTCCTGCACCTGCCGGAGCCGGTGCCGGGCCACACGGGGGACGTACCGCCGGCGCCCGTCGGCGACATCATCGGCCTCGACGCCCCCGAGCACACCCGCTACCGGCGCCTGCTCGTCGGCAAGTTCACCGTCCGCAGGATGCGCCGACTCGCCGAGCGGGTCGAGCAGTTGACCGCCGAGTGCCTGGACGCCATGGAGCAGGCCGGGCCCACGGCCGACCTGGTGGAGGCGTTCGCGCACCCCGTGCCCGCGCTCATGATCTGCGAGCTGCTCGGTGTGCCGTACGCCGACCGGGATCGCTTCAACGGCCACGTGGCGACCATCTTCGACCAGGCGGCGGAAGCGGAGGCGAAGGGCGAGGCCTATACGGAGCTGCTCAAGTACCAGGGCGAGCTCGTCCTCGCCAAGCGCGCCGAGCCCACCGACGACCTGCTCAGCGATCTGACCACATCCGACCTCACCGACGAGGAACTGGCCGGAATCGGCGGGCTGTTGCTGGCCGCCGGGCTCGACACCACCGCGAACATGCTCGGCCTCGGCACCTTCGCCCTGCTGAGCAACCCCGACCAGCTGGACGCCCTGCGCGCCGACCCCGCACTCGCCGAGCAGGCCGTGGAGGAACTGCTCCGCTACCTCAGCGTCGCCGACCCGCTCCTTCGGTCGGCGCTGGAGGACATCGAGGTGGCGGGCCAAGTCATCAAGGCGGGCGAGACGGTGACGATCTCCGTGCAGGCCGCCAATCGCGACCCGCACAGGTTCCCCGACCCCGACCGCCTCGACATCCACCGCAAGGCCACCGGGCACCTGGCCTTCGGCCACGGCCCCCACCAGTGCCTGGGCCAGCAGCTCGCCCGCGTGGAGATGACGGTCGCGTTCCCCGCGCTGCTGGCCCGCTTCCCCGGACTGCGCCTTGCGGTGCCGCCGGCGGAGGTGCGGATGCGCGAGCACGCCAACATCTACGGACCGGCAGCGCTGCCGGTCACTTGGACGGACTCGGCGGCGCCGGTGACCGACGGCGCCGCAGCAGCCACACGGCGACCGCGGTAGCAAGACCCACCCCCAGAATCACCCACGCCGCCACCCGCAGCGCATGCGTCAAGGCGTCGTAGACCGACCCCGCCGCCGCCCTGGAGGCGGTGGCGGGGAGGTCGTCCAGGGTGATGCCGCGGGTCACCGTGACGGCCAGGGCGAGGAAGGCCCCCGCGAGGGCCGTGCCGAGGGACGTGAGGATGACGGCCCGGCGGCGGTGCAGGGCCAGGAGGATGCCGGCCATGGCGAGCAGCACCGCGGCGAGCGGGAGCCAGAGGCCCGCGACGTGGAGGGGCACGCCGCCAACACAAAGCCCCGGTCGCGCGATACGCGACCGGGGCGACTGCAGATGGGGCAAGTGCTTCCCGCTCCTGGGCTACTTCCCGCTCCCGGGCTACTTGCCGTAGCTCCTGAGGTTCTTGCCATTGCCCCTGGGCTACTTGCGGTTGTAGAGCCGCATCGTCACCGGACCGAAGACCGCGACGAGCAGCACCGCCCAGCCGAGCGCCCAGACCAGCGACGAGCCCGGTGACGTACCCGCCATCAGATCGCGGACGGCGGAGGCGACATGGGTGATCGGGTTGTTGTTGACGAAGGCCTGCAGCCAGCCCGGCATCGTCTCGGGCTTCACGAAGATGTCGCTGAGGAACGTCAGCGGGAACAGCACCATCATGCTGACGCCCATCACCGACTTCTCGGTGCGCAGCAGGAGCCCGAACATCGTCCACACCCACGAGAAGGCGAACGAGAAGACCAGGAGCAGCAGCACTCCGGCGAGGACGCCTAGGGCGCCGCCGTCCGGGCGGAAGCCGATGATCATGCCGACGGCCAGCATGACCAGGGACGCGATGGCGTAGCGCAGCATGTCGCCGAGCAGGTAGCCGACCATCACCGAGGGGCGCCAGATCGGCAGCGTACGGAAGCGGTCGAAGACGCCCTTCTCGATGTCGATGTTCACCGAGACGCCCGTGTACATCGTGATCATGACGACGGACATCACGAG
Organism: Streptomyces sp. NPDC059037; assembly: GCF_042740015.1. Classification (NCBI taxonomy): domain Bacteria; kingdom Bacillati; phylum Actinomycetota; class Actinomycetes; order Kitasatosporales; family Streptomycetaceae; genus Streptomyces; species Streptomyces sp. NPDC059037. The sequence goes on along the minus strand of NZ_JBHYIG010000030.1, from coordinate 39,166 downwards.
GATGCCCGGCAGCAGGTACTGGATGTACTCGCTCGGCGATCCGGCGAGCGCCCCTCCGAAGAGGTACGTGTACATGAGGACCATCATGATCGGGAACGCCGTCACGTCGAAGAGCTGCTCCGGCACATGCTTGATCTTGAGCATGGCCCGCCAGCCGAACGTCAGGGACGCGGCGAACGCGCTGGGGCGCTGCGGCCGGTCACCGGCGATCAGGAGCTCGGCGAGGGACTCGGCCTTGACCGGCGCGAGGTCCTGGGCCTCGGATGTGGTGGTCGCGGTGCTCATGCCGATGCCTCTTCCTTCGCCGTGCCGGCAGTTCCAGCCGTGCCCGTCATGTGGTGCGGGGTGCCGGTCAGGGCGAGGAAGACCTCGTCCAGGCTCGGCTGGCCCAGCGAGAAGTTGTCGACGGTGATCCCGGCGTGGGCCAGTTCCGCGAGCGCCCGGGACGCCTTCTCGGCCGCGCCCCTGCCGTTGCGCTCGCCGTTGCCGACGCGGGCGGTGAGCGCGACCGGGTCCGGCTCCAGCTGGACCTCCGCGTCGAGCGCGATCCGCAGCACCTTCTCGGCATCGGCCCGCTGCTCCGCGTCCCGCAGCCGCACATGCACGGAGCCCGCGCCGACCGACGCCTTCAGCTCGCCCTTGGTGCCCTCGGCGATGACCTTGCCGTGGTCGATGACGGCGATGCGGGATGCGAGGTGATCGGCCTCGTCCAGGTACTGGGTGGTGAGCAGAACGGTCGTCCCATGCCCGACGACGGCCCGCACGATGTCCCAGACCTGATTGCGGCTGCGCGGGTCGAGCCCGGTGGTGGGCTCGTCGAGGAACAGCAGATCAGGCGTGTTCAGGATGGATGCCGCGATGTCGATGCGGCGCCGCATGCCGCCGGAGTAGTTCTTCACCTGGCGGGTGGCCGCGTCGCTCAGCCCGAAGGCTTCGAGGAGTTGCGCCGACCTGTCGTACGCCGCCTTCTTGCCATGTCCCGTGAGGCGGCCGAGCAGCACCAGGTTCTCGGTGCCGGTCAGGTCCTCGTCGACCGACGCGTACTGACCGGTCAGGCTGACCCTGCTGCGTACGGCGTCGGCCTCGCGCACGACGTCATGGCCGAACACGTGGGCGTCGCCCCCGTCGGGCCGCAGCAGGGTGGCGAGCATCTTCACCGTGGTGGTCTTGCCTGCGCCGTTCGGGCCGAGCAGGCCGTACACGGTCCCGGCCGGGATGGTGAGGTCCACACCGTCCACGGCGCGGGTGTCGCCGAAGGTCTTCACCAGGCCCGCGGTCTCGATGGCCACGCTGTTCATGTCCGTACGCCCTCTCCAGGTCAGTGCGTTCCGTTACGAGGTCAGACTTGCGCCGCGGCGCAAACTCATCGCCCGGTGGAGCGTTGGTCCGAACGGGTGTTTGCTGGAAGGTGGGGAGGAGGGGTGGAGGGGTGGAGGGGGAGCGGGGGATCGAGGAGGTCGATCATGCGGACCACTCCGGCCGTTCTGGGAACCCTTGCCGCCGCGCTCCTGACCGGTGGCTCGCTCGCACTCGGGGGTGCGTCCCCAGCATCCGCCACAACAGCGGACGGCGACAACCACAATCGCCATCACGCCGTGATCTGGGGGAAGGTCGTCTCGCCCGGCGACCTGAAGGTGCGGGACGCGCCGTCCACCGGCGCCACGATCGTCGACCGTCTTTCGTCGGGCAGCCAGGACCGGGTCGAGTGCCGGACGAAGGGTACGAGCGTCTTCGGCAACACGTGGTGGTACTGGCTCGGCGGTGCGCAGGGCTGGGCGAGTGCGGAGTACATCGACGTGGGCGGGAGGCATGTGCCGAGCTGTGCGGTGCCGCCGGATGATCCCTGCCCGCAGCACAAGCCGTGCTGTGACCCGTGTCCGGACGGCTGCAACCGCTACCACTGATGCCGTCGAGTTGCCTCTCGGCGGGTGCGGGTGTGCCCTGGTACTGGGGCGAAAGAGTCTGGAGGACCCGTCATGGCACATGCGGCACCGACTTCACCCACCTCACCCGCTTCATCCGCACCGCGGATCCTGGCCGGGTCCGGCACGACCTGGGCCGGTGTCTCGGCCGTGGTCATGGGCTTTCTGTACGGCATCGTGGTGGTCCAGCGGGACGCCGGTTCGGTCGCGGACGGCAACGCCTGGCTCGGCATCGTCACCGGTGTCCTCTTCGCCGCCCTCTTCATGGGCGTCTACGCGATGGCGCCCCGCCTGCCGCGCGAACTGCGCGCGACGGCGTGGGCGACCTTCGCCGGTGTGACGTTCGGTTACGTGTACAGCCAGGGGATGCCGGGCCCGTCCGTCCTGCGCTCCACGATCATGGCGCTCGGCATCGCGACGGCGGTGTTCATGGTGACGTTCTACCGCTACTACACGCGCGAGACGGACTGAGCAGGGCCGCCCCTACAGCACCGCCAGGTCCACCGCCCGAGCCATCGCCCGGTACCCCGCGTCGTTCGGGTGCAGGTGGTCCCCGCTGTCGTACTCGGGAGCGATCCGCTCCGGATCCGCGGGATCCGCAAGGGCCTTGTCGAAGTCGACGTACGCGTCGTACTCGCCGGAACTCCGCACCCAGGCGTTGAACTCCTCGCTCACCGCGGCCGCCCGCTCGCCGTAGTGGTCGGAGCCCCCCAGCGGCAGCAGCGTCGCGCCCACCGCCTTGACGCCCTTCGCGTGCGCCGCGCGGATCAGCGCCCGGTGGCCCGCGATGAGTTCCGCCGCGCTGACCTTCGGCGCGGGCTTGTACGTCGGGGTGTCGCTCTCGCTGAAGCCGATGTCGTTCACGCCCGCGAGGACGAGCACCGTGCCCACCCCCGGCAGGTCGAGCGCGTCGCGTCCGATCCGCGCCGTGCCCCGCTCGCCGTACCAGGCGGAGTCGTTGAGGACGAGATTGCCGCCGATGCCCGCGTTGAGCACGGGCCGCGGCGTGCCCTCCTCGGCGAGGCGTTCGGCGAGGGCGTCGGACCAGCGGCGGTTGCGATCGGTGGAGGAGGCGAAGCCGTCGGTGATGGAGTCGCCGAAGAGCACGATCCCGTCCCTGTTCCCGTCCCCGCGGCGGGACTTCTGCCCGCCCACATCCACCCCGGAGAGGAAGTACCAGGACTCCGTCGACGCGTCGAACGCCGACGCCCCCGTGTCCCCGGTGTGCTCACCCTCCGCCCGGTAGCTCGTCGCGAACGACTGCGCGTGGAACGTCGCAGGGCCGGTCGTCCGCGCCAGATGCAGCGTGACCGTCACCGAGTCGAAGGCCTTCAGGTCCAACCCGGCCTTGTCGCTGGAGAGTTGGCCGTGCGCCGGGATCGAGACCGACCGCCTCCCCTCGAAGGTGAGCCGCCGCAGCGAGCCTTCCTCGACCGCGGCCCCCTTCTTCGTACGGGCGATGGTCGCGCCGGCGATGTGCAGCGGGGACGTGCCGTACGCGTTGGAGAGCCGGATGCGTGCCCTGTCGCCGCCCTCGGTGACGCGGACGACCTGGCGCAGGGTCTGGCCGGAGAAGCCGTCCTCCGACCAGTTCGGCTTGAAGCCGGTGCTGGCGCGCTGCGGTGACGCGGCCCACGCGGCGGTCCAGGCCGCCTCCTTGCGGGGTTCGTGGCCGGCGGAGGCCTGCGCGCCGGTGACGGCGAGGCCCGCCGTCAGGGCGAGGGCGGCGGTGGCGGCGACAGCGGACTTGCGGGTACGCGAAAGCATGGAAATCTCCGGGGAGTTGAGGAAGGAAGCGCATGCGGTCCGTGGCGAACCGGACTCCTCAAAGATCCGCCGACATCCCGGCCCGATCAACGGCGATCCATGAAACGATTACCGCGCTCAGACTTATCGATGCAGGTCAGGCACGGTTCACCGGGAGGGCACGTGGAGCGGCAGGAGCTCGAAACCTTTCTCACGCTCGCCGAGGAGCTGCACTTCGGCCGCACCGCCGAGCGCCTCCTCCTCTCCCAGGCCCGCGTCAGCCAGACCGTGAAGCGCCTTGAGCGCAGGATCGGCGCCCCGCTCTTCGAGCGCACGAGCCGCAGGGTGCGGATGTCTCCCCTCGGCCGTCAGCTGTACGACGATCTCGCCCCGCTGCACAGCGAGATGGAGGCCGCGCTCGCCCGCGCCAAGGGCGTGGCGCGCGGCGTCGACGGCGAGTTGACCATCGGCTTCCTCGGCTCCGGCGCCGGCACGCTGACGAGCGCGATCCTGGAGACGTTCCGCGAGCGCCGCCCGCGCTGCGAGGTGCGGATGCGCGAGACCCAGTTCGAGGACCCGCTGGGCGCGCTGCGCGGCGGCACGGTCGACGTCCTGTTCACCTGCCTGCCGGTGGAGGAGCCGGACCTGACGGTCGGCCCCGTCGTCATCAACGAACCCCGCGCGCTCGCCGTGCCGCTCGGCCACCGCCTCGCCGGGCGGGCGAGCGTCTCCCTGGAGGAGCTGGCGGGCGAGACGTTCTTCGGCGTGGTCAACGGCGCACCCGCCTACTGGTGGGACTTCCACGTCCCGCCGCGCACGCCGAGCGGCCGCCCGATCCGCCGCGGCCGCTCCGTCGCCGGCTTCCAGGAGCTGATGACGCTGGTGGCCACGGGGCAGGGCATTTCGCCGGTGGTGGCATCCGTGGAGAAGTACTACGCGCGCCCGGACATCACCTTCGTACCCCTGCACGACGTCCCGTCGGCGGACGTCGCGCTGATCTGGCGCACGGCGGCGGGCGCGAATCCGCGCGTCGACGCGTTCATCGAGGCGGTCCGCGACACGGTCGAGGCAAACGGCGGCCCGGCCCCCTTCTAGCCCGGTCTGCGGCGATCATTCCGTGCGTGAACGCTCTGAGCTATTCCGCCGCATTCATCACCTTCTTCTCCGTCGTCGGCCCGCCCAAGGTGCTGCTCGCCTTCGGCGGCCTCGCGCACAACCATCAGGTCACCGAACTCCGGAAGATCGCCCTCGTCTCGTCGGCCGCCGCCGTACTGGTGGGCCTGGTCGCGGGGATCACCGCGCCGTGGCTGCTCGACCTCTTCCACATCAGCACGCCCGCGCTCCAGCTCGCGGGCGGCCTCATCTTCTTCATCTACGCCGTGGGGCTCGTCCTCGGAATCCACCTCGGCTCGGACGGCTCGGACCAGGACGCGTCCGATCTCGTCAGCGGCGTACGGCAGTTGCTGATGCCGTACATCGTGAGTCCGCTCGCCATGACGGCCGTGCTCATCGAGGCGGCGGCCCGCGACTCCTGGTCATGGCGGTCGACGGTCGTCGGCGCGTACGTGACCGTGATCGCCATCGACCTGGTCTGCGTGATCATCCTCGCCCGCCTCATGCGCGGCACGCACCACGCGACCGTCGAACTCTTCGGGCGGCTGCTCGGCCTGCTGCTCGCCGCCGTCGGCGTGGACCTGGTCCTCGACGGACTCCTGGCACTCGGCGTGCCGGGCCTTGAGCGCGAGTGACGGGTCGAAGTGCCTGGCTCAGGGGGTGACCACGCCAAACGACCTGTCCGGCTTCGTGGCGTACGACAGAAGGCGGGCAAACAGCTCCGGATCGCCCTCGGTCACGATCCCGCCAAGCCCCTTCCCCGCCAGTACGCCGAGGAGTTGGGGCTTGTTGAGGGTCAGCGTGAGCCCCGCCGATGTGTGCGGGAACTCGCCGAACGGGGTGTCCCGGTGGGTGAGCGCGCCATTGTGCAGGGTCAGGCGGTGGCGGTGCTGTTCGTCGGTGAGGACGAGGTCGATGGTGAGGCTCTCGTCCCAGGCGCGCGGTCCGTCGATGGTGACCGCGATCGAGTCGATGAGCTGCTCGGTGGTGAGCGCCATCGCCACCTCGGGGTTGGCCAGATCGAGCTCGTTGGAGCCGGGCCCCTGGCGCAGTTCGAGGGCGGACGTCAGATAGAAGTTGCGCCAGGTGCCGTTCTCGGCCCCGCGTCCAAGGCGCTCGTACACGCCTGCCAGGGCCTCGCGCGCCGCCGTGTTCCCGGAGTCGGCGAAGACGATGTGATTGAGGAGCGTGGCGGCGAACCGCAGATCACCCGCGTCGATGTACGCCCGAGCCTTGGCAAGCGCCTCATCCGCACCGCCCGCCAACTCCACATAACGACGGGCCAGTTCCTCCGGCGGATGCTCCCAGAGATGCGCGGCGTTGCCGTCGAACCAGCCCAGATAGCGCTGGTAGATCGCCTTCACGTTGTGGCTGACCGAGCCGTAGTAGCCGCGCGCGTGCCAGGCCCGCTCCAGGGCGGGCGGCAGCTTCAGTTCCTCGGCGATCTCGGGGCCCGTCAGCCCCTGGTTGATCATCCGCAGCGTCTGATCGTGCAGATACGCGTACAGATCCCGCTGCTCGGCGAGGAACCGCACCACGTTCCGCCGGCCCCACGTCGGCCAGTGGTGCGAGGCGAAGGCGACGTCGTACGTCTCGTCGAAGAAGCCGATGGCCTCGTCGAGGTAGCGGGACCAGACGCGGGCGTCGCGGACCACGGCACCGCGCAGGGTCAGGATGTTGTGCATGTTGTGCGTGGCGTTCTCGGCCAGGCACAGGGCGCGCTTGTCGGGGAAGGAGAAGTTCATCTCGGCGGGCGCCTCGGTCCCCGGCGTGAGCTGGAAGACCATGCGTACGCCGTCGACCACCTCCTCCTGGCCGGTGCGCGTGACGTCCACGGTCGGCGGGATCAGAGTGAACGTGCCGGTCGACGTAGTCATGCCAAGCCCCGCGCCGATCTGCCCGTCGGGCGACTTCGGCAGCCGGTCGCCGTACATGAAGCTCGCGCGCCGTGTCATGGCCGGGCCCGCGTAGACGTTCTCGCTGACCGCGTGCTCAAGGAACCCCTTGGGCGCCAGGATCGGTACGCCGTCGCCGATGCCCCGCGGCAGGACGCCGCGCGAGCCGCCGAAGTGGTCGGCGTGCGAGTGCGTGTAGATGAGGCCGGTGACGCGGCGGTCCCCGCGGTGCTCGCGGTAGAGCGCGAGGGCGGCGGCCGCGCACTCGGCGGAGATCAGCGGGTCGATGACGATGACGCCGCGGTCGCCCTCGACGAGGGTCATGTTCGCCAGGTCGAGGCCCCTGACCTGGTAGATCCCCTCGGTGACCTCGTACAGGCCCTGCCGCGCGCACAGCTGGGCCTGCCGCCACAGGCTGGGGTTGGCGCTCTCGGGGCAGTCACTCCTGAGGAACCCGTACGCGTCGTTGTCCCAGACGACCCGCCCGCCGTCCGTCCTGATCACGGCCGGTACGAGCGCGCCGAGGAACCCGCGGTCGGCGCTCTCGAAGTCGGCGGTGTCGTCGAAGGGGAGGTTGCTCGCGGGGTCGCTGGCGCTGGCACTCATGGTGCGGTTCCGTTCGACGGAGCGGCGGGGTCAGGGTGCGTAGGGATCGCGACCGGTGTCGCCCGGGGTCCCGGATCCGCCTGCGCCGGTGCCACCAGGAGTGCTCCAACTCCCCGTGCTCCCGCTCGACTTGGCGGTCGACTGGGCTGTCGACTGGGCTGTCGACTTGGCAACCCTGCCCGCGTCGTCACGGTCCGAGCGGTCCGAGCGGTCCGAGCGGTCCGTGCACAGCGCCCAGATGACGAAGACGCCGATCGCGATGGAGATGAAGGCCCACACGGGCTGGTACGGCAGCCACATGAACTGCATGAGCACCGAGACCGTGGCCACCGCTACGCCGGTCGCCCTGCCCCAGGACGTGCCCTTCAGGATCCCGTAGCCGACGACGGCCACCAGGACGCCGAGGACGATGTGGATCCAGCCCCAGGCGGTCAGATTGAACTTGTAGACGTAGTCCCCGATGCGCTCGTACACGTCGTCCTTCGCGACGGCCGCGATGCCTTCGAGGATGCCGAGGATGCCGTTCATGAGCATCAGCACACCGGCGAACATGGTGCCGCCGGATGCCCAGAGATTCTCGGCGCTCGCACCTCGGCGGGGCGCGCCGCCTGCGCCTCCGGACGGGGGATTGCTGGACGCGCTGCTCATGGCCGCCCCTCTTTCTGTCTGTACAGGTGTGTCCGAGCCTGGGACGGCCGCCGGGGCCCCGCGACCGGGCCTGGGCCGTTGGAGTGACCGGTCCGCCACCGGGGCATCTACATACATCAGACTGGTACATGGGCTATCGTTGGTACATGTCCATGAAGCGAACCAACGTGTATGCGGACCCAGAGGACCTGGCGATCATCAAGGAGGCGGCCAAGAGACGGGGCATAAGCGAGGCCGAGATCATCCGGCAGGGCATCCATCTCGCCGCCATGGCCAATCGCGTCTGGGACGAGCCGCTGTTCTCCCGGACCTTCGCGGGGCCGGGGCGCACCCTGGCCAAGGGTGAGGTCCGTGACGCCGTGGCCGACGCCGTGACGCGTGAAGCCGAGCCCGGACCCGGAAGTGCCGCGTGATCATCGTCGTCGCCGACACCTCCGGCCTGCTGGCCGCACTCGACTCCACGCACCCCGAGTGCGAGGCGGCACAGGAAGCGATCATGTCCGCCGGGCTCCTGGTCATGTCCCCGCTGCTGCTCGCCGAACTCGACCACGTGGCCACCCGTGAACTCGGCCGCGAGGCCGCTGTCAGCGCGGTCGACGACATCCGGGGCTGGATGCGCCGGGGCAGGGTCGTCGCCCCGGAGATCACCGAGGGCCACCTGGGCATCGCCCAGTCCGTACGGGCCCGCTACCGGTCGCTCGACCTCGATCTCACCGACGTGGTGAACGTGGCCCTCGCCGCCGAGTACGACACCGACGCGATCCTCACCCTCGACCGTCGTGACTTCCGTGCCGTACGCCCGCTCGGCCGGCACAAGGCGTTCCGCGTTCTGCCGGACGACCTTCCCCTCTGACGTCGTCCGGGGCTCAGGACGCCTCCGCCACGGCCCGCGTGATCTCGGCGGCCATCCTGCGGATACCGGGTGAACGCGTCGGGCAGGGGCGGGACTTGGGTGTCGTCGGGGCCAGGCAGAAGTGCAGGTAGTCGTCCGCTCGGTGCAGGGCCGTGCGGTTGCCGGAGTCCGTGCAGTACTCCGGGTGTTCCCGCTCGTACGCCGTGCACGGCAGCTTCTCGACCCAGGTGTATCGGTCCGATGCCGGGGCGACCGTGCCGCCCGCGTCGGCCACGCGTCCGCCCGAGGCCCTCGCCTGCCTCTCGTAGATGCCGTTCACGCGCCGCACGCGGTCCGGCGTGATCGGGTCGGGGCCCTGCAGCACCCACACCACACGGGGCCCGTCCGCCCCGGCCGCCGCGTCGATCTGCGCGGCCAGCGCCTTCGCGTCGGCCGCGTACCGCTCGAAGTATTTCTCGCGCTGCTTGTCGTACGTGATGCCGTCCATGCACGGCGTATAGCCCCACGCGTTGCCCCAGAACTGCAGCACCACGACATCCGGCCGCTCCGCGCGCACCAGGGCGGCCGCCTTGTGCTTGTCGGGGACGAGGGAGTCCTTGCCCGTGTCGTCGAGGTAGTCGCAGAGGGTGGTGCCGGAGTAGGGCGCGCTGCGGTAAGCCGCGCCCAGCTCGTCGCGCAGGAGCTCGCCCAGGACGTTCTGGTTCTCCATGGCGAGGGAGTCGCCGAGGTAGAGCACCTTCGGGGCCTTCGGCCGGGGCTTCTCGGCGGCGCGCTGCTGCGTGGTCGACGGCAGCGGCCCGGAGGGTTCGGCCGGGCGCTCGGCCCGGGGGGCGTCGGCCGGCGCGGCCCCCGGGCCGGAACCCGGGTCGCCACATGCCCCGAGCAGCAGTACACCGGCGATGACCCCACCGATCCACGGCTTGCGCATACGTCAACTCCCGCCCCAGCGACCGAAAGGGTCCCCCAGGCAAGCACAGTCGCACCCGTGTGAGAAGACACGGGGCAGCGTCCTGGCGCGTTCGCATTACCCCGGACGTAATCGACCCCTGCGCGGCGGCCCGGCAAGCTCAACTCATCGCCACACCAAGCCGGTTGGCCGGTTGGCCGGTCGGCCGGCCAGCCGGTCGGCCACTAAATCGCAGGAGGCTGAATTTCATGACCGCACACGACACCGCCGCGTACGAGACCGCCGTCGCCCGCTACTTCGAGGCCTGGAACGCCGAGAGCGCCGACGACGTGGCCAAGGCCGTGGCCGCCGCCTGGACCGAGGACGGCACCTACACCGACCCGCTGGCCGACGTCTCCGGGCACGCCGCCCTCGCCGCCGTGATCGCCGGGGCGCACGAGCAGTTCCCCGGCTTCACGTTCCGGCTGACCGAGGGCTCGGTCGATGGCCATCACCACATCGCGCGCTTCGGGTGGGAGTTGGTCTCCGTGGCCGACGGGTCCGCCCCTGTCGCCGGGTTCGACGTCATCGCGCTCGCCGACGACGGCCGCATCCGCACCGTGCACGGATTCCTGGACCGCGTGCCGACGGACTGAACGGCCTGTACACCTGAATGGATTGCAGTTCGTTCCACGAACTAATATGGTTCGTGGAACGAACTACTTCCTCTTCGGGTCACCAGGAGCGAGAACCATGAGTCGTGCAACAACTGCTGGACAGGCCGGCCGTCGTACCGTCGCGGTCATCGGTGGCGGATACGGCGGCGCCTCGGTCGTCAAGGCCCTGGACGACGAGGCCGACGTCGTCCTCATCGAGCCCAAGGACGCCTTCGTGCACGCGGCCGGATCACTGCGGGCCCTGGTCCGGCCCGACTGGGCGGGCGACAACATGTTCTTCCCGTACGACAGGCTGCTGCGACGCGGCACGGTCATACGGGAGCGGGCCGCGTCGGCGGACGTCGCCGGCGTCACCCTGGAATCCGGGGCGCGCGTGGACGCCGACTACGTCGTCCTGGCGTCGGGTTCCGGGTATCCCTTCCCGGCCAAGACGGATACGGATGTGACCAGCGAGGCGCTTGAGCGCATCCATGCCGCGCACGATGAACTCTCACGCGCGCAGAGGGTGTTGCTCGTGGGGGCCGGGCCCGTCGGGCTTGAGCTGTCGGGTGAGATCAAGGCGGTCTGGCCGGAGAAGCAGGTGACGGTCATCGACCCGGCCGAGCAGCTCATGCCGGGATTCCTGCCGGAGGTGCGCGAGGAGCTGCACCGTCAACTCGATGTGCTGGGCGTCGACTTGAGGCTCGGTACCGCGCTCGCCGAGGAGCCGCCGGCGGAGCCGGGCCGTACGAAGACCTTCACCGCGGCGACGACCGACGGCGGTTCCGTCACCGCCGACCTCTGGTTCCGCTGCTACGGCGTACGTGTCAACGGTGGTTACCTCGGGGCCTTCGCCGCCGCCCGTACCCCGCAGGGCCAGATCCGGGTCACCGAGACGCTCAACGTCATCGGTCACGACCACATCTACGCGCTCGGCGATCTGACCGCCCTCGCGGAGGCCAAGATGGCGGGGTACGCGATGAAGCACGCCGAGGTGATCGCGGAGAACATCACCGCCCAGCTGCGCGGCGAGGGGCCTACGGCCACCTACACCCACGCGCCGACCCCCTCCGTCCTGCTTCCGCTGGGCCCGGACGGAGGTGTGGGTCAGGTGCCGACGCCGGACGGGCCGACGGTTCTCCCGGCGCAGGCGGTCAGCGAGTACAAGGGCAAGGACCTCTTCGCTGGGCGTTTCGCGGAGCTGTTCGGCACGGCGTGACCCGGGGGGCTGTCTCAGTCGGCGAAGACGGCGGGCACCTTGTTGTCCCGCACCACGCGGGCGAGGAGCTCGACGAGCTTGGCGCGCTCGGCCTCGCTGAAGCCGACCGGCAGCTCGTCGACGCGGCGGCAGGTCTCGGCGTAGAACGGCTCGACGACGCCGCGGCCCTTCGGGGTGAGCGCCACCTGGACCGCCCGTCCGTCCCGGGGGTCCGGCTCGCGCCGCACGAGCCCGTGCTGGGCGCTCCGGTCCACCAGCCCCGTGAGGCTCGACTTCGCGAGCCCGAGCATGGTGCCGAGCTCGCTCATCCCGAGCGGCCGGCCCATCAGGACGCACAGCAACTGCCCCTGCTGAGCGGTGAGGCCGTACTCCCGGGCGGCCTCCGCGTACACGGCGTTCACCAGGAACGAGGAGCGCACCAGTGCGGTCGCGATCCTCATCTCTTCACCCTCGGAATTCCCCATTGCCTCAGAATACGGCAGGGCGGCGTGATGAGATTCGTACCACGAACTACTTACTGAGAAGGGTGTGTGAGGGGCATGGCTGAAAAGGTGCATTTCGGAGTCGGGATCAGTACGGCCGTGGACGAGATCGAGGAGACGCTGCGGCTCGCGGTCCGCGCGGACCGGTCGGGCCTCGACCTCTTCACGGTCTCCGACCACCCCTACTACGGCGCCCGCCTCGACGCGTACGCCCAGCTTGGTTTCGTCCTCGGCCGTACGGAGTCCATCGCGGGCCTGGTGAGCGTGACCAACCTGCCGAGCCGCCCCGCGCCGATGCTCTCGCGCACGGTGACCTCGCTGTCCGCGCTGTCGGGCGGCCGGATCGTGCTGGGCATGGGCGTCGGCGGCCTCTGGGACGAGATCACCCGACTCGGGACGCCGCGCCTTGGCCCCGGGGCGGCGGTCCGCGCCTTCGAGGAGGCGATCACGCTGGTGAAGCTCCTGTCGGGCGGTGGCGATCCGGTGACCTTCGACGGTGAGTTCTACCAGGTCACCGGTCTGGAACCGGCTGCCGCCGCGGCCGCCCCGGTCTGGACGGGCTCGGTCGGCCCGAAGTCCCTCGCCGCCACCGGCCGGGTGGCCGACGGCTGGATCCCGGGCCACGCGGCGGACTGGCTCAGCCCCCGCTACCGCGAGTCCCGCCCCGTCATCGACGAGGCGGCGGCAGCGGCGGGCCGGTCCCCCGATGACATCGCCACGGTCTACAACATCCCCGGCGTCATCACCGAGACCCCGCTGGCCACCACCCGCGATGCCGAGGGCCGCTGGCTCGGCGGCTCGGTCGCCCAGTGGACGGAAGAGCTGACCGGCGCCGTGCTCGAACACGGCGCGTCCGGAATCATCCATTTCCCGGTGGGCGACGCCCCGTTGGACGTCTCACTCGGCCGCTGGGCAGAGGAGATCGTCCCGGCGGTACGGGCGGCTACCGGGCCACGTACTGGGTGAGGATCGCCTGCACCTCGTAGATGTCGACGCCCTTGGTGAAGGTCTTCTGGATCGGCTCATGGCCGCCCGAGATCCAGATCTTCAGCTCGGCGTCGAGATCGAAGTGCCCGGCGGTCTCCACCGCGAAGTGCGTGATGCTCCGGTACGGAACCGAGTGGTACTCGATCTTCTTGCCGGTTATCCCCTGTTTGTCGACGAGGACGAGCCGCCGGTCCGTGAAGAGCATCGTGTCGCGGATCAGCAGATACGCGGCCTGCACCTGCTCACCGTGCCCGAGCAGCCGCGCGTAATCCTGCTGCGCCTTGCCCGGATTGATCGTGTGCGCGTTCCCGAACAGTGCCATGACGATCCCCCATGTGGTTGGCCCCGCCGGACCTGATCCAGCGGGATCTTCCGACTGTAACGGGGTCAGAAGTCGTACGGCTTCTCGGTGTTCCAGTTGGTGACCTCGGCGGTGTCCCAGGTGAATTCCGAGGGCGCGCCCTTCCCGTCGAAGGCCTCGTTGTCGTAGCCCGGACCGCTGTCGCCGGTCTGATCGCGCAGGGCGAGGGAGAGCTTCGAGGAGGTGTTGGTCTTGTCGCCGTCGGTGAAGAGGCTCACCGCGGAGTAGACCTTGCCGCCGGGCTTGACGGTGACCTTGGCGGCGCCGTCGGCGTCCTTGGAGGAATGGGGCAGGACGGTGGTCGTGTCCCCGAGCATGACGGACGGGTACGAGGTGACCCAGCAGGGCTTGGTGTCGGCGTTCGTCGCGGTGATCAGCAGGTGCTCGCCCTCTTCTGCGGGGAAGCGGTGCAGTACGGAGTACGACATCTCGTCGCCCTTGCAGGGCTGCTGGGCGGTGGTGGCGGCTCCGGAGCCGGCGTTGCCGTTGTCGGCCTGCACGGTGCTGCCGGGAGTCCCGGCTGCCTCGGAGTCGTCCGAGCCGTCCGAGCTGTCCGAGTGGCCCGAGTCCTCCGAGCCCTTCGAGCCGTCGACGCTGGTGCCGACACTCTTGCCGGTGTCGGCCTTGGCGCTGTCGCCATCGCTGCCGCTGCCGCTGCCGCAGGCGGTGAGGCCCAGGGCGAGGGTGGTGGCGGCTGCGGCGAGGACGGCGGCGCGGATTCGGTTGGTGCGCATTGTGAGGTTCCCCCGTGCGGTGGTCTGGGTCTCCGCGGGGATGTCCTCCGCGGTGAACACCACCCTGCCGGGGCCCGCTGACGTCCCACTCACGCCAGGCTGACGTCTCGCTAACGTCCCTCTGAGGCGTCAGGGGTGGGTGAGTTTCCGCGCGTAGCTCGACCGGGTCGTCCTGTTCAATTCCCCTTGTAGCAAAGGCGGTTCGGGAGGATGCTCTCCCTCACGGCGGACCATGTCCGCTTCGGGGGAGGGATCAGCATGGCCAAACGTACGGTCATTGTTGTTCAAGTGGCCCGAGGAATTCTCTGGGTCGGTGGCGAGGCATATCCGCTGCACAACATCGCCCGCGCCACGACGATCAGGATCGAACCCGACCGCAAGGCAGCCGTGTGGCGTTTCATCAGGTACGCCGTGATCCTGGCGATCCTGACGGTGGCCGCCTTTGCCGTGAGCGACAGGATCGAATGGTCGGGCGGTGAGTACGGCAACGAGCAGGACGTCATGCGCGGCGTGACCATCGTCGTGCTGGTCCTCGCCGCTGCCTTCACGATCCAGTTGTGCCTGGTCCTCGCGATGCGGACGTACTACGCGTTGGTCATCGAGACTTCGGGGACGCCGCGGGCCGTGCTGGTCAGCGCCGACTGGCGTGAAGTGGGCGGGCTCGTGCATCAGATCACGGATGCGATATCGAATCCGCAGGCAGCCAGTTTCCGTACGGAGATCACTAACTTCTACAACAGCCACATCGGCGACAAGATCAATCAGATCGGCGGCGTCGGTAACACGGGGAAGCGGGTGGGAAGTTGAACGGCGGCAATCACTATGGGGACTCCGTCACGCAGACCGGCGGGATGGGGAATGTCGGAATCAACAAGAATCAAGGGCCAGTTGACCCGCAGGCGGCCTTCAGGGAAATGATCCAGGCAATTCAGGTGCTGCGGGGTCAGGTCTCCGCCGAGGACCGTCGCGTCATCGATGATTCCCTGGGCACCATAAGCGCCGGCGGCGACGTCGATCCCGGAACCCTGCGGCTCGCCCTGAGCGCCATCGGCGGGGTCGCGACGGTCGTCGGCGAGGTCGGGGCCCCCGTGGTCGCGGCGATCCAACGGGTCCTCGCGCTCATCGCCGGATGAGACGGACCGACAGACGGACCGACAGACGGACCGACAGACGGACCGACAGACGGACGGACAGAACGGGCGTACCCCGATCCGGGGCGTGAACTACCTTTGGCCCATGTCCAAGCCCGAGGAGTGGCCCGCCCGCAGCCTGCTGGGGATGCTGTCACCCGCGGCGCGGCAGGAACTCCTCGGCCTGGGCACCGAAGTCCGGTTCGACGCCGGTGACGTACTGCTCCGCGAGGGCATGGACGACCGGCACGTACTGCTGCTCTTGTCCGGCTTCGTCAAGGTCACCGCGAGCGTCGAGAACGGCGAGACCTCGCTCCTCGCGGTGCGGGCCGCAGGGGACACCGTCGGCGAGATGGCGGCCATGAACGGCGCCCCCCGCTCGGCCACCGTCACCGCCTGCGGTCCGGTCACCGCCCGGGTACTGCGGACCGGCGACTTCCGCGAGCTGCAGCTGCGCCGCCCCGAGGTCTCCATCGCGCTGACCGGCATCGTCGCCGACCGGCTGCGCTGGGCGAACCGGCGGCGCCTCGACTTCCGCGGATATCCGGCGAAGGTGCGCCTTGCCCGGCTGTTGGTGGAGTTCGCCGCGTCCTATGGATCCGCTCGGAGCGGCGGAGTCGTCATCGGCTGCCGGCTCACGCAGCCCGAGCTGGCCACGCTGGTCGGCGCCGCCGAGACGACCATCCACAAGGTGCTGCGTGAACTCCGCGACGAGGGCCTGCTGGAGACCGGCTACCGCTCCACCACCATCCGCGACCTGCCGAGCCTCAGACAACTCGGGGACCTGGCAGGTGAAACCCGTTAGCCCGCCGGTTCGGGCTCACAGCAGTGCCGGCTGCAACGTCACGCTCAGCCCCGCGCTGACTCCCATGACGGCCGTGCACACCACCGCCGCCGTCAGCCAGCGGTACTTGCGTACGGCGACATGGGCGAGGAACCGCACGGTGTGCGACAACTCCCGCCGGTCCGCAGCCTCGTCGGGCCGAGCGTCCTCGGTGGTGGTGCTGGGCAGGATGTCGGGGCCCGATGCCAGGTGCACGAAGCTGTACCGGTTGACGTCCGTGCCCCGCAGCAGCCGCGGGCTCAACGCCGCCGCCAGACTCACCGCGCCGCCGATCAGACCGCACACGAACAGGGCCAGGAGCGTCCCCGCCACCGCCGCGGCCACCCCGCCACGGTCCCAGATCTGCACCGCTCGGCCGCTCCACGAGCCCGCCGTGACGGCAAGGCCCGCCTGCGCCGCCGAGAGGATGCCCGCCTTGGCGTCCGCGTGCTGATGGGTGGTCTGCAGCGCGGTGAACATGTACTGCGCGGGGCGGTTGCCGGTGATGACCTGCCCGGTCCGTGCCATGGACGTTCCTCCGGTCGCTGAAGGTGTGCTTCTTCCACTACAGGGCGAACTCCCGTACCGAACCAGTCACTTCTGTGGGTTCTGCAATCCGTATTTCCACAGGGTTCAACGCCGTGCGCGGGTGTACGAATGTGTGTAACCCGAGAGGTGTCATGGCAGGGAACGGTCAGGATGGGCGGGGCGGCATGGGAGAGTTCGGGCGCAGACTGCTGCTGGCGGTCGACGCGGAGGGATACGGCCGCGCCGATGTGCTGACGCAGCGCGAGTTCCAGGAGGCGATCGCGCGGCTGTCGGGGGAGGCGGCCGATGCCGCCGGGCTCGACCGCGCGCGATGGGTGACGCAGGAGGGCGGGGACTCGCTGTTCGCGGTCCTGCCTGCGGACTTGGGCGCCGCCGAGCCCGTCCTGGTCGACGCGTTCATGCGTGGCCTGGACGCCGGACTGCGGGCCTTCAACCACAACCGGGTGCGGCAGGCCTGGCTCCGGCTGCGGGCAGCCGTCCACTTCGGCCCGGCCTCGCTGGGCGCCAATGGATTCGTCGGCTCGGCCCCGGTCGAGATCGGACGGATCCTCGACTCCACGGCTCTGCGCAGCGCCCTGGCGGAGGCGTCGGACGCCTGCCTTGCGGTCGGGGTCTCGGCCGTCGTCTTCCACGACGTCGTACGCGGAGAGGCGTACACGAGCCTGCGGAGGGACGAGTTCCGGCAGGTGCGGGTCGAGGAGAAGGAGTACCGGGGGGAGGCGTGGATCTGGGTTCCGGGGGGTGGCGGAGTACGGGAGTTGGACCCGAAGCCGGGCGCGGACCCAAAGCCGGGCGCGGACCCAAAGCCGGGCGCGGAGCCAAAGCCGTACTCAAAGCCGGACACCAATCAGGCCGCCGTCCGCGTCAAGCTCGTCGCGGATGAGGTGGCGGGGTACGCCGCCGGCGTACGCACCGACCAGGCCGGCGGCACCATCGAGAGCACGGCCGAGATCGGCCGCGTAGCGGCCGGCGGAAGCGTCGTCGGCGTCGACATCCGCACCGCCGGAGGCGAGAAGTGACCGCCGACCGCGCCCGGCCGGGCGGCGGCCGCGCCTTCGATGACGTGGTCCGGGCCCGGACGGAGGCGGACTTCGTCGAGCGCCGGTGGCTGTACGACGAGATCGAGCGGGCCCTGGAGTCGGAGCGTGGCCAGTACGTCCTGGTGACGGGCGAGCCGGGGGCGGGCAAGACCAGCCTGCTCGCGGGCATGGCCAAGGCCCGTCCCGAGCGGCTGCGCTACTTCTTCCGGCGGGACAGCCGCACCGCGCTCACCGGCGGTGACATCCAGTCCTTCCTCCTGGCCATCGGGCATCAGCTCGCCCGGGTGCACCCGGATCTCTTCGAGCCGGAACGCCTCGCGGTGGCGGTCCAGCAGCACATCGACTCCGTCGAGGCCGAAGGACGCGTGGTCGGGATCAGGATCGAGGACCTGAAGGTGTCCCCGTTCCACCGCACCGCCACCCTGGAGGTGGAGCAGCGGATCGGCGCCGTCGAGGGGACGGCCGTCGGAGTCGAGATCGGCACGGCCCACCTGGAGCCCCGGCTCCTCGACCCCGACAACCTCGCGCACCTCGCGCTGATCGGGCCCGCGCAGGTCCTTGCCGCACAGGACCCCGAGGCCAGCATCGTCATCCTGCTCGACGCCCTCGACGAGATCGCCGACGACGACACGACCGAGCCCAGGAACGGGCTGCTGCGCTGGCTGGCCCGCTCTCCAGAACTGCCCGCCAACGTAAAAGTGGTCATGACGTCGCGGCCGCACTCGGGGCTCCGGCTTTTCCGCTCGGCGCGCGAGGAGCGGCTCACGGATGTCGTCATCGACGCCGGATCGCCCCAGGTCGTGGGCGATCTCCACACGTATGCGAACCGCGTTCTGGAGACGGCCGCCGTCATCGCCGCTGAGCGGGCCCGAGGCAACCTCCCCGGCAGTACGAAGCGGTACGCCGTGCGCAGGGCCGCCGGGAACTTCCTGTATCTGGCCACCTACGCAAGGGCGTTGAACGAAGCCGCCGCCGGACGGGACGAGGAGCTCGTCGACAGGCTGCTCGTCTTCAACGGCGTACCAGGGCGGCTGACCGGCCTCTACGGATTCTTCGTTGAGCTGGTCCGCGAGGAGCTCACGCCACGGCAGCGGGGCAGGACCGGTGAGCCGGGCGGCTGGGAAGGGGTGGGGCTGCCGATCATCGGTGTGCTGACCGTGGCGCGCGAGGCACTGACGGAGGGGCAGCTCTCCGCCCTGTCCGGTACGCCCGTACGGGAGGCGCCCGCGCAGAAAGTCCTCGGAAGCCTGCGCTGGCTCCTTGACCGCCGAGGAGACCGGATCGCCTTCTTCCACACCTCGATCGGTGAATTCCTCGTAGGACAGGAAGCTCGCGAGCAGCACCCGGAGTGCTGGATCGACGAGGCGAGATGGCACGAACAGATCGCGCGGCACTATCGCGGCGCCGCGCCGAACTGGGCGGAGGTGGAGTGGGCTCAGGTGGATCGCTATGGCCTGGTCCATCTCGTCGCGCACGTCCTGAACGCCGGGCCGCGCGTCTCCGCCGAGGCCGTCGACCTGGTCTGCCCCGGTCTGCGGCGGGCCGTGAGAGGCGAGTTCGGGGCTGAGGCCAGGTTTCTGGAGCTGGTGGACGGCATCGCCCACCACGTAGCGGACAGCGGTTCCGTCGCCACCGGGTTATCCGTCCTGACGTATCTCGGTGTCGTACGTCATCAGGCCGCGCAGGCCAGCAACGCGCTGCCGCCACGGGTGATCGGCCTCCTCGCCCGGACGGGACGCCTCAAGGAGGCGCTGGAGCACGCCGCCGGGATCGCGCCGTCGCTGTGGCAGTGCAGTGCCTTCGCGGAGATCCTGCGGTACGCGCGTCCCGGACCTGATGACCCCTCGACCGACGAACTGCTCGACCTGCTTGTCGAGTGCGCGCTGTCGATTCCGCTGAGCGGCACCGGCGACCACCGCGACTTCGACGCACGGGGAGGGATCGGGACGGCCGCACGGCTCCTCGCCCCGCACGACCTCGAACGTGCCCTGCGGCTTTGGCGGTACGGACAGGAGAAGTCGCAGCCGCGGGATTCCGGCACCAAGCCGGACCAGGAGCCGGACGCCGTGTACCGCGCCGCCGCATTCGCCGCCGCCGAGCAGGACATGGACAAGGCCCGCACCCTCATCGACCGGATCGGCGGCGAGCGCTGGGCGGACTACCTGGACCTGGCCGATCGCGCCGACGACCCGGCAACGGTTCTCAGGCTGATGCGCGCGGCCGAGGCGTCGCTGCAGGGCGTGGGCGCGGCGAACCGCCTGCTGGCCCTGGCGAGACTGGCCGCGGCGTGGGCGAACCACGATCCGGACACCTGCCGGTGGTTTCTCGCGGAGGTGCGCGCGCAGGTCTTCGAAGCCGATGACGAGGACAGGAACGGGTTCCGCTTTGCCCGTCAACTGGTCAAGGCAGCCCGGTTGTTGGCGGACGTGGACCGGCCCACCGCACGCTTTCTGCTCGCCCGCCTGGACACGGAGGTGGTCAACGGCCATATGGACCGCGCCGCCCTGGACGGTGCGGGGCTGTGGATCCGTTGGGGGGCGCCCGAGCGGGCGCGGGCCCTCGTCGACCGGTACCGCGCGTGGGCGAACGGCGACTGGGTGGAGCTCGACGTCATGCGAGCCCTCGGGCAGTCGAGCCCGGCGG
The DNA here is from genome assembly GCF_042740015.1 of Streptomyces sp. NPDC059037. Lineage (NCBI taxonomy): Bacteria > Bacillati > Actinomycetota > Actinomycetes > Kitasatosporales > Streptomycetaceae > Streptomyces > Streptomyces sp. NPDC059037. The sequence continues at coordinate 18,873 of NZ_JBHYIG010000030.1, read as the reverse complement.
AGGAGCTGCGGATCATCGAGCGCGTCCATGCCGCCGTCCCGGCGCCGCCCGCCGATCCACGGGCGTACGGATGGCGCAGCCGCGAGCGTGACGACCAGCTGGCCGCGGTGGCACGGCGGATGGCCGGGCACGACCTCGGCCGGGCGGCGGAGATGGCGCGGGGGATGGCCCAGACTGACTGGGAACGCGGCGCCATCGAAGGGACCACGAGCACGGAGCAGGAGGTCGTCGGACGCGACCGGTACTCGCTCCTCGCGGACATCGCGCACGTCCACGTCGCCCGAGGCGAGAGCGCCGAGGCCGCCGCGCTTCTGGAAGAGATGCTGAGGAGCGGGGAGCGGCCCGTACCGCTCGGTGGCGGCGGCGGTGACGGTGCGACCTTCGTGAGTTCCTCGCCCGAGTCGCTCGAACCGGCTCCCCGGCACGATCTGGAACGGGTGAACATCCACGGCTTCACGGCCCTGTTCAACCTGAGCCATGACTGGGCCGCCCGCGCGCGAGCGCACTTCTACCGCGATCCGGCCGACGTCGTACGCGCCGTCGAGATCGGCTCGTACAGCAGCACGGCCCGAGCGATACGCCGCCTCGCGGTGCGCCTCGCGCAGCGTGACCTCTCCCGGGCGGGCGCCCTCGTCCAGTCGATCGCGGATCCCGGAGAGCGGGCCATCGGCTTCGCCGACCTGCACCGGGCCGCGCACGGCCCCGGCAGCGCGTCCCACCACGGCCCCGATGCGGAGGCGTTCTCCAAGGAGATCGATCGCGCGCTCAGCGAACTGCCGCGCTACCGGTGGACGGTTCCCCTCGGGGATGACGCGGACAAGAAGGCATGGGCGTACGTGCGTCCCGACCACCGTGTCTGCTTCGAGCTCGCGGTGCGCGCCCTGGGCTGCCGGGAGTCGGACATGCTGGCCGTCGAGGAGCTGCCCTACCTGTCCATCGCCCATCAGCACTCCAGGCGCGCATGGGCGTCCGAGGTGTATGCCGCCGACGTGATCGAGGGGAGGCGCCCCCCGCAGATCTTCGGCGAGTTCCATCTCCAGAACCTCTGCCCCGTACGAGAGCTGAACCAGATCGACGAGATGGCCAAGAGCGCGGCGGCCGCGGCCGCACACCACGAGCACCGGATCGCACGCGAGGTGCCGGGACACGCCTTCCGCCCGGCGAGCGTGCGCATCGACGACCCGATCTACGCCGCCGCGATCGACCTCGTGACGCCGGCCCCCGGAGCGCCCCTCAGCCCGGCGTTCGCGCGGCGGCTGCGGGGGATGCTGGACTCAGGGCCGCTGCCCGCTGCGGCCGAACTGCTCGCTTTCGGCGCGGAAGCCAGGCCGGAGAACCGCAGCGAACTCCGCGAGCTGGCCGCCGAGGTCGTCGCGAAGGCCGGGGACGGTTCGGCGATCGGCCTGGACGCACTGGCCGCCCTGGTGGCCGCGCCCGGCATCGGTGAACTGGTCGATCCCGTCGGCCTGTTGCGTGAAGCGGAACGCTGCGAGTTCGCCTGGCCGGGCGAGACATGGATCCCCCGCGACGCCACCGCCCGCCTGTTCCCCGCCCTGCTTGAGCGCGCCCCGGCGGTCGCGCTGCGCAAGTTCTACGAAGTCACCTCGACGAACTGGTCCTACGCCATGGCGCTCTTGGAACACGCTCCGGACGCCCTGCTCGACGCATGGGACGCCGACGCGGGCGCCACCCTCGGCGCGGCCATCGCCCGCGGTCTCGCCTGCACATCGCCCCAGGGCACGGCACCCGAAGTCGTGGACGGCATACGGCCGGCGCAACTCGCCGCCACCGGCACCATGGACCGGAGGCGGACGCCATGACGCATCCCGTCGACCCCGCGGTGTCGCAGGCGCACGCGGACGTCATCGCCCTGTTCCGCGAGAATCCGGCCGACGGTCCCGCCGAACTGGCAGCCGTATGCCGCGCGGCCCGGGACCGGCTGGCGGCGCTCCCGCCCCTCGACCATCGAGATCCGCGCACCTGGAGCTCGTACGCACTGATCACGAAGGACGTACAGACGCTCATCGGCTACCTGCGCGAGGCGGGCGTACCGAGCAGTGAGCCGGAGCGCTTCCGCGCGTTGCTGATCCAGGTCCTCTGCTACCTCTACGAGGCCGACGACGCGGCGCCGGGCATGCTCCTGGCGGAGATCGTCCACCGCGACTGGGAAGCCGGGATCGGAGAGACGCACCACGACACCCTCAGGGCCTTGGAACGACTGGCCGCGTGCCTGTTCGCGGAGGGCGACGCGGAGAAGGCCCGGCCACTGTTCGAGAGGGTGCTGCTCCTGCGGTCGAGGACCTTCGGCGACGACGATCCTTCCGCCCTCCTCGCGGCCTGCAACCTGGGCGCGTGCATCACCCAACTCGGCGAGCACCGAGAGGCGTTCCGGCTGAACGAGGACACCGTACGGAGATGTGAGCGACGCCTGGGCAAGGACCACGAGACGACGATCCTGGCCAGTGGAAACCTCGCGAGCAGCCTGCTCCGGCTCGGTCAACTCCGCAAGGCGCTGGCCCGCTACCGGGACATCCACAAGCGGCGCCGACGGACATCGGGCGAGAACTCTCTGCTGACGCTGGGCGCCGAGGCCAACGTGGCCATGACCCTCGACAAGCTCGGCGACCACGAGGCGGCCCGCGCCATCAACGCGGACCTCCTGCCGAAGTTCCAGCGCACGGCGGGAAAGGACCACTCGTCGACCAAGCGCACGCGCAGCCGCCTGGAGGCGAACCTGAGGGCGCTCGGGCGGGACGAGGAGGCCGACGAGGTCAACGGGGGGATCCCCAAATTCTGACCCCCAGGCTCTCCGGTGCTCGTCCCGCCCGGCCGCCCGGCCGCCCGGCCGCCCGTCAGGCGGGGAGCCGGTCGAGCAGCGCCGCGAAGTCCGTGCCGGGCGGCAGCGTGCCGAAGGCGAGGCCACGGTCGCCGGCGAGGCGTGAGGCGCAGAACGCGTCGGCGACGGCGGGCGGCGCGTGCCGGACGAGGAGCGAGCCCTGGAGGACGAGTGCGGCCCGCTCGATGACACGGCGGGCGCGCAGAGGTGCGTCCTCGGTCAGGACGAGTTCGCCCTGCAGCTCGCGCCAGGCCGTGTCGAGGCGCGGGTCGGCGCCGGACGCCGCCTCGATCTCCGTACGGAAGGCTTCGAGGGACTCGGGCTCGCGCGCCAACGCCCGCAGCATGTCGAGTGCGTTGACGTTGCCCGAGCCCTCCCAGATGCCGTTGAGCGGGGCCTCGCGGTACAGCCGCGGCATGCCTGACGCCTCGTCATATCCATTACCGCCAAGACATTCGAGGGTCTCGGCGACGAAGGCGGGCTGCCGCTTGCACACCCAGTACTTGGAGACGGCGGTGGCAAGGCGCAGGAACGCGCGCTCGCCGGCGTCCCCGCGCTGGGCCCGGTCGGCGGCACCGGCGAGGCGCAGGCCGAGCGTGGTGGCGGCCTCCGACTCCAGGCCGAGGTCGGCGAGCACGTTGCGCATCAGCGGCTGGTCGATGAGCTTGGCGCCGAACACCGAGCGGTACCGGGTGTGGTGCGCGGCCTGCGCGATGGCCTCGCGCATGTGCCCGGCAGATCCGAGGACACAGTCCAGACGCGTCATCGTCACCATGTCGATGATGGTGCGTACGCCCTTGCCCTCGTCGCCCACGAGCCACGCCACCGTGTCGTCGAACTCGGGCTCGCTGGAGGCGTTGGAGCGGTTGCCGAGCTTGTCCTTGAGCCGCTGGATGCGGAAGGTGTTGCGGCTGCCGTCGGGCAGTACGCGCGGGACGAGGAAGCAGGAGAGGCCGCCGGGCGCCTGCGCGAGCACGAGGAAGAGGTCGTTCATCGGCGCGCTGGTGAACCACTTGTGTCCGCGCAACCGCCAGGTCCCGTCGGCCTGTTCGACGCCGGACGTGGTGTTGGCGCGGACGTCGGTGCCGCCCTGCTTCTCCGTCATGCCCATCCCGGCGAGCAGGCCGCGCTTGCCGGCGGGGGTGCGCAGACCGGGGTCGTAGACCTTGCTGGTGAGCAGCGGCTCGTACACCTTGGCGAGGTCGGGGGCGCGCCGCAGGGCGGGGACGACGGCGTACGTCATGGAGACCGGGCACATGTGGCCCTGCTCCAGCATGGTCGCCACCATGAAGGTCGCGGCGCGCGCCACATGCGCGCCGGGACGCTCGTCCGCCCAGGCCGTACCGGCGGCGCCCGCGCCGACGGTGGCCTCCATCAGCGAGTGGTACGCGGGATGGAAGTCGACCTCGTCGACGCGGTTGCCGTACCGGTCATGCGTCCGCAGCTCGGGCTCGTGGCGGTTGGCCTGGTCGGCCCAGGCGCGCGCCTCCTCACTGCCGGCGAACAGCCCGAACCGGTGCAACTCGCCGAGGTGCCACTCGGCGCCCTCCCTGCGCACGCCTTCGAGGAGCACCGGGTCATCGGCGACGTCGTGCCCGGTCAACGGCGGCGCCTGGTTGGTCACTTCGTGGGTCACGGCGGCGGGGCGACTGGTCACGGGCATGGGATCTCCTCTGGGGTGGCGGGTGGATCAGCCGGTCGGGCCAGTCGGCCGGATCAGTCGTTCGGAGCGGCGCCCGCGCAGCGCAGCGCCGTGGCCGTGAGTTCGGTGAGCAGTTCGTCGGTGGCCTTCTCGTCCGGGGTGCCGAGCGGGTCGACGAGGACTTCGCCGATCGCGCCGGTGAGTGCGGCCGCGGTGATCTCGCCGTCCTGGGCGGGCAGTTGGCCGCTTGCCATGCCCTCCCGCACCACCTCGGCCCACAGCGCGCGGTAGCGGCGGCGGAAGTCGAGGCGCTCGGCGCCGACCGCCGGTTCGGCGGGGGCGGCGAGCAGGGCGTAGGCGAGGCCGCGGTTCTCCAGGGCGCGCCGTGCGAACACCTCGACGCCGCGGCCGAGGCGCTCGACCGGGTCGCCGGGGCCGTGCAGCACCTCGCCGAGCACCTCGACCTCGCGTCCCGCGGCCCGCCGGAACACCTCGACGGCGAGCGCGGCCTTGGACGGGAAGTGCTGGTAGACCGAGCCGGCCGCGATGCCGGCCGAGTCGGCGACGGCGGTCACGGATGCCTGTGACCAGCCCACCTCGGCGACGACGGAGGTGGCGCAGGAGATCAGGTGCTCCCGGGCTGCTTCGAGCCGACGGAGCTCGGCAGGGGTCTTGCGGTAGGCCATGCAAGGAGTGAACCAGCATTCAGAATTTCCCGCCAGGGGTCGGTCGCACCGGGCCTGCGGTGTCGGCGCACGGAGCAAACCACAGGGCAGAACAGCGACTTCGCCCCCACAATTCGCCCGCACGGTCCGCCCCCACATGCGGTACGCCGCCACCACCCCGACGCTCGGACCATGCGCACCCGTACCCGTACCCGTACACCTACCCGTACACGTCTTGCCGTCGCCCTCGCCGCCACCCTGCTGCCGCCCCCCGCGTGCGACGACGACAGCGAACCCGACCTGATGCGACCAGCTGCCGCCGCCGTCGGCAGGGACTGACCGGCAGCGGCATGGACTATCCCGGAACCCTCATCCTGATCATGGCCGTCGCCGTGCTCGCGCCGCTCCTCGCGTACGGCGCGGGCCGCTGGGTGCGCGTCCCCCTGGTCATCTTCGAGATCGTGCTCGGGATCCTCATCGGCCCCGACGTACTCGGTTGGGCGCATCAGGACGATCTCATCGAGGTGCTCTCGGAACTCGGCCTCTCCATGCTCATCTTCCTCGCCGGGTACGAGATCGAGTTCGCGGCGATCCGCGGCGACACCCTGCGCCGCTCCGTCTGGGCCTGGGGGTGCTCCCTCGCCCTAGGCCTCGGCATCGCCCTGGCCCTCTCCGGCCTCGACCTCTCCAAGAGCGTGGTCATCGGCACCGCGCTCACCAGCACGGCCCTCGGCACCGTCCTGCCGATCCTGCGCGACAGCGGCGATCTGCGCGGCCGCTTCGGCACCGTGATCATGGCCTTCGGCGCGGTCGGCGAGTTCGGGCCGATCATCGCCATGGCGGTGCTGCTCAGCGGCCGCGACCCGGGAGTGTCCACCGTGGTCCTCGCCGCCTTCGCGGTCATCACGGCGGCGGCGATCTACTGGGCCCTTCGCCCCCACCCGCCGTGGTTCGCCCAGATCATCCGTACGACGCTGCACACCAGCGGCCAGTTCGCCGTCCGCTTCGTGATGCTGCTGCTCGTCGCGATGCTCGCCCTGTCGCACGCGTTCGGCCTCGACGTGCTGCTCGGCGCGTTCGCCGCGGGTCTGCTGACCCGGCTCGTCTTCCAGGGGGCCGCCCCCGAGAGCGGCGACGAGGTCCTCGGCAAGGTGGAGGCGATGGGCTTCGGCTTCCTCGTCCCGCTGTTCTTCATCGTCACCGGCATCAACTTCGACCTCGCCGCACTGCTCGACGGCGGCCGCGCCCTCCTGCTGCTCCCGGTCTTCCTGCTCCTGTTCCTCGTCGTACGAGGACTTCCGGCGTACGCACTGGCACCGCGCGACCTGAACCCCGCCGACCGCAGGGCGCTGACCCTGTACTCCTCGACCTGTCTGCCGCTCGTCGTGGCCATCACCACGATCGGCCTGGACGAGAAGGTCCTGGAGAAGGGCGAGGCGGCCGCCCTGGTGGGCGCCGCCATGGTCTCCGTCCTGGTCTTCCCGCTGCTCGCCTTGCGGGTGCGTGCCAAGGAGGGCAAGGCGACGATGCCGGAGGGGCCTGCTTCGGAGTCGGAGGCGTGGTGAGTCAGGCGAGCCTGGTTAGGCAGTCAGACGAGCCTGGTGGGGCAGTCAGGCGAGCAGTTTCTGCTTGGCCGCCTGGAACTCGTCCTCGCTGAGGGCGCCCTTCTCCTTCAGATCGGCGAGCTTGGCCAGCTCGTCGACGTGGCTCGCCCTGCCGTCGCCCTCGGCACTGCCGGCCGCCTTGCGGACATAGTCCTTGAAGGCCGCTTCCGATGCCTTGGCCTGCTCGATGTCTCTGCGGCCCATGCCCTTGCCGCGGGCAATGATGTAGACCAGCACGCCCAGATACGGCAGCACGATGCAGAAGATCAGCCAGAGCGCCTTCCACCAGCCGTTCAGTTCATGGTCCCGGAAGATGTCGGCGACGACCTTGAACAGCAGGAAGAGCCACATGATCCAGAGGAAGAACCAGAGCATGGTCAGGAAGACGTCGAGGAGCGGGTAATCGTCCATGCCCTAATTTTCCCGCTAACTACCCGTTTCGTCCTGTCGGTGATGTATGTGCGGGCTGGTGCGGGCTGGTGCGAGCTGGTGCGAGCTGGTGCGGGCTTGTGCGGGCCGCGCGAATGGCGCGCCACCTCACCCTGGCCTTATCTGGATCTGTCCGTTCCGGATCACGGTCAGCGAGGACAGGTGCAGGTGCCATGACCGATGCCGATGCCGATGCCGATGCCGATCACGACGCCGATGCCGCCGACGACCGCCCGCTGTCCGCCGCTGAACGGGCCGAGCTCGCCGAACTGCGGACCAGGCTCAGCGCGTTCGAGGCCCGTGCCGCAAAGCCCAGGAAGCACCACACCCGGTCGTTCTTCGCCGTCGTACTGATCACCGTCGCGGCCGTGCTCGCACCCCTCGCCGTCGTCGCCGTATGGGCGAACGGCATCGTCGGGGACACGGACCGCTACGTGGCGACCGTCGCCCCCTTGGCCTCGGACCCCGACGTACAGGCCGGTGTGACCAAACGGGTGACGGACGCGGTGATGGAGCGGGTGGACGTGGAGCTGCTCCTCCAGCAGGTCGCCCCGGCCGACCGCCCCCGCCTCGAAGCCGCCCTCGGCGGGCTCGAAGGGCCCCTCACCAGCGGCCTTCGCGGCCTCGTCGAGTCGGTGACCGCCCGCTTCGTCAGCAGCGACGCCTTCGACACCCTGTGGACGGAACTCAACCGCCGGGTCCACCAGACGGTGGACGAAGCCCTCACCGGCAGCGGCGACGGCGCGGTGCGGCTGAAGGGCGACAAGGTCACCGTCGATCTGGCGCCCGTCGTGGAACAGGTCAAGGACCGCCTCGTCGACAGCGGACTGACTGTCGCGTCGAGGATCCCCGAGGTGCACACCGACTTCACCGTCATGACCTCCGACCAGATCGGCAGGGCGAAGACCGGCTTCCGCCTCCTGCAGCTCATGGGCGCCTGGCTCCCGGTCATCGCGGTCGTCCTGGCGGCCGGCGGCGTCCTGCTCGCCGTACGCCGCCGCAGAGCACTGATCACCGCGGCCCTGGCCGTCGCCGTCGCGGTCGGCATCCTCGGCATCGGCCTCGCCGTCTTCCGCGCGTTCTACCTGGACGCCGTGCCCGCCTCGATCAGCCGCCCGGCCGCGGGCTCGGTCTACGACGCCCTCACCCGCTTCCTGCGCTACACCGTCCGCGCCGTCGTCACCCTCGGCGCGCTCGTCGCCCTCGGGAGCTGGCTCAGCGGCCCCGGCACGTGGGCGGTCAGGGCGCGCACCATGTGGCGCTCGGGAATCGGCGCCGTACGTGGAGCGTCCGGCGTACGGACAGGTCCGGTCGGACCGTGGGTCCACGCCCACAAGACCTGGCTGAACTGGGCGGCAGTCCTCCTCACGGCCCTCGCCTTCGCCCTGTGGGACCACCCGACGGGCATGGTCACCTTCTGGCTGGCCCTGGGCCTGCTGGCACTGCTCGCCGTCATCGAGTTCCTCGATCCGGAGGACGAGGCACAGCTCGACGCGCCCGCAGCCCCCGGACAAAAAGGAGGCCCCACCCCAACCTGATGCGACCTGACCGAGCAGGTGCTGCTGCGTCGGCGGCCGAACATCGTTCCGATCGCGTGGACTCAAAGGGGCGTGCACGTCAGGAGGACCTCCCACCGGACTCCGGATGGTGCCGTTGACGTTGCCCCCTGACGTCGCCCCCTCGGCCCCGATCCGGAAGAAGCGCCCGACATGCGACGTACTCACCCCCGACGTCTGTTCGCGGCCGCGCTGCTCGTGGCGTCGGTACTGGCCCCGATGGCGGCGACCCCAGCCACGACCGCGACGGCGGTCAGCCTCGCGGCCGGCGCCGTGCACGGCAGAACCGACGGACACGGCAAGAACGACTGCCCGCCGGACAAGCGCCTGGGCCGCGGCCTGACCGCCCGCCTCGACAAGGCCATCGCGGGGGTCCGCAAGGAGGCCGGCATCCCGGGTGTCGCCGTCGGGCTGTGGATGCCGGGCAAGGGCTGCTACGTACGCGCGACCGGTGTCGCCGACAAGGCCACCCGCCGGCCGATGAGCACCGACTTCTACTCGCGGATCGGCAGCGAGACCTAGACCTTCACGGTCACGGCGCTGCTGGAACGCGTCGACGACGGGAAGATCGGCATCGACGACCCGATCTCGTGGTACGTCCACGGCGTGCCGAACGGCCACCGGATCACGCTGCGCCACCTCGCCGAGATGCGCAGCGGCCTGTTCCCGTACACGGATGACAAGGACTTCGTGCACGACCTGCTGAGCGACCCGGGCAGCTCGTTCAACCCGCACGAGGTCCTCGCGAACGGCTTCAAGCACCACAACACGTTCAAGCCGGGCACGCAGTTCCAGTACTCCAACAGCAACCTGGTCCTCCTCGGCCTGGTGATCGAGAAGGTGACCGGCCACCGTGCCGCCGACGTCATCAACGAGCGGGTGCTCCGCCCGGCCCACCTCGACCACACGCTGTTCCCCGACGGCGCCGAGTTCCCCGAGCCGCACACGCGCGGCTACACGAACCAGACACTGAGCGGCAACGTCGCGGACTCCACTCACTGGAACCCGAGTTGGAGCTGGACGGCCGGGGCAATGATCTCGAACATGCACGACCTGCGCCGCTGGGCCAAGGTCGTGGCGACCGGCACACTCCTCACCCCGGAGACCCAGAAGCAAGGTGGCCCGAGCCATCACAGAGATCGTGACCCCCGACAACACCTACGACCGCCCGCTACCGCTGCGCTAGCAGCCCCGACCACGTCCAGGCCCGGCCAGCGTCGGATCCTGACCGGAGTGGCGCAGCGCCTCGGCGACGAACCCGGACGCCACCAGCTCGGTCACGAGTTCACTGAGGAACCGCGTGGTCTTCGGACGCCGCCCCTTCGTGGTGCCCATGGCCTGCCGGATCGTCATGAACGCGGGCTCCAGCAGGCGCAGTTCGGCCCGCCGGGAAACGTGCGCGGTCAGCGGCTGGCGGATGCCGGCCGCCACGTCCAGGCCCTCGGCGTGAAAGACGTCGACCCCCTCGTCGCCGCGCACCACGGTGGCGTGACGCAGGGCACGGCTCAGGTACAGGTCATAGGCGGACCCCTTCTTGACGCCGACGCGCACCCCGTCCCGGTCCACGTCATCGGCAGATACGAACGCCGAGTTCACCGGAGCCGCGTACACCCCCTCGATGTGCACGTACGGCGCACTGAACGCGACTTCCTTCTCGCGCTCCGGATCCACGGCCAGGAAACACAGGTCGGCGCGGCCCTCGGCCATCGCGGCATACGACTTGCGGGCCGCATCGAAGCAGCTGAACCGCACCGGCAGAGCCAGCCGTGCGGCAACCTCGCGGGCAAGCTCGACCGTGACTCCGGACGGCTCGTCGGGGGTGCCCTGGGCGAGGACCGGGTTGCCGAGGTTGATGGAGGCGCGCAGCACACCGGTGGGGGCCAGGTCATGCGCAAGCTCCGCGTCTATGGGCGTCATGGCCCGAGCCTAGGCGGCTGCGGCTGTCATGCAGCCACCGAACCTGGACAGCAAAGAACCCCCGGGTCCATGACCTGGGGGTTCAAAGAAGAGCGGGTGACGAGAATCGAACTCGCACTCTCAGCTTGGGAAGCTGATGTTCTACCACTAAACTACACCCGCGTAAGACGCCGTCCGAGACGGTGTCGTAATGCCGCACACTCTACCTCATGCCAGGCCCCGGGTGTTTTCTCCCCGGGGCTTCCTGGTGTCCGGGGGGCGTTCGGGGCGTGGATGGCGCTGCGGGGCGCGGGAGTTGGGGCGTACCGTGGGGGGTCGGAGTGCCGCCTGGAGGGGCGCCCCTTTCGTCCCGTAATGTGGCCCTTCGTCGTCAGCTCGCGTACGCGCACCGTGCGTGCACTGTGCGAGGAGCTGCGAGCTCAACTACGGCTTTGGGGAAGGGACTCGAGGACTTGATGGAGCGCACCGTCGTCCGTTGTGCCGAAGGGCACGTGTTCAGCACCGCTTCGTTCCCGATGCAGAAGGCCGACCGGCTCGGGCCCGGCCGTCTCATCCGCTGTCCACGATGTGCCCGGCTGCGGCATGCCGTGCCGGTCATGGCGCAGAAGCGGTAGCGGGGCGCGACCGGAGACGGTCGCAGGCGGCAGCAGTGAGGCGCGCGGACACGTCCGATTGGGGCGGGCCCGCGCGCTCTGCGTATCCTCGGTGCGTGCTTCTCTCAGACAAGGACATCCGGGCCGAGATCGACGCCGGACGGGTACGGATCGATCCGTACGACGAATCCATGGTGCAGCCCTCGAGCATCGATGTGCGGCTCGACCGCTACTTCCGGGTGTTCGAGAACCACCGGTATCCACACATCGACCCTTCCGTCGAGCAGGCCGATCTGACGCGGCTCGTGGAGCCCGAGGGTGACGAGCCGTTCATCCTCCACCCCGGGGAGTTCGTGCTTGCCTCTACGTACGAGGTCATCAGCCTGCCGGACGACCTCGCGAGCCGGTTGGAGGGCAAGTCCAGCCTGGGACGCCTCGGGCTCGTCACGCACTCCACCGCCGGGTTCATCGACCCGGGGTTCAGCGGGCACGTGACCCTGGAGCTGTCGAACCTCGCCACGCTGCCGATCAAGCTCTGGCCGGGGATGAAGATCGGGCAGCTGTGCATGTTCCGGCTGACCTCGCCCGCCGAGTCGCCCTACGGGTCGGAGCGGTACGGGTCGCGTTATCAGGGGCAGCGCGGGCCGACCGCCTCCCGCTCCTTCCTCAATTTCCATCGGACACAGGTGTGACATCCAGCATGAGTGACGTGCGCGAGAATCTTTCGTACGAGAAGTTCGGCCGTGCTGTGCGGGAGCTCGCGCAGACCGTTGCCGACGACGGCTACCAGCCCGATGTCATCATCTCCATCGCCCGCGGGGGCGTCTTCGTCGCCGGCGGGCTCGCCTACGCGCTCGACTGCAAGAACATCCACCTGGTGAACGTGGAGTTCTACACCGGGGTCGGGACCACCCTGGAAATGCCCGTCATGCTCGCGCCCGTGCCGAACGCGATCGACTTCACCGACAAGAAGGTCTTGATCGCCGACGATGTCGCCGACACCGGGAAGACGCTGAAGCTCGTCCATGACTTCTGCCTCGATCATGTGGCTGAAGTGCGGTCCGCCGTCATCTATGAGAAGTCGCACTCGCTCGTGAAGTGCGAGTACGTGTGGAAGCGGACCGATGACTCGGTCTGGATTAATTTCCCGTGGTCGGTTGAGCCGCCCATCGTGAGGAAGCACACCACTGTCCTGGACGCGTAGCAGCAGGTCAGGGCCGAGGGACCACCACCATGGTGGTCCCTCTTGCTATGTCCGGAACCGGTAGGGCCACGCTCAACCCAGAGTGCCCCCGCCCTCTGCGTAGGGCGGGGGTCTAGGAAGCGTAGGGGCTCCTACGATGCTCTCGTCTTTATGCGATGACGCGAATATTCGGGCTAGCGCATGGACGCTGTTCACGGCCGCTCGTACGGTCGGGACAGACGCCCCAACAGGGGCCAGTCGAAGGGGAGTCCGGCATGGCACGCGAGGAACTGACCCGACTGACAGGCAATGGCAACGGCGAGTGCGGCAAGGACGACTGTCCCAACGTCTACCGGACCGCCTCAGGCTCATTCGTGGTCCAGGGCGATATCTCCCAAGCCTTCATGGCGCCCAACGGTGAGGGTCTGGTCGAGATCCCCGAAGAGACGCTGAGGGAGGCTTTCCGTGCTCTTGGCTGGTGAGCAGTGGGCAGCGCGATTCGAGGGCTTCACGCGGGAAGCGTGGCGACTGGAGACCCTGCCGCAGTACCTCATGCCGCAGGAAGAAGAAGAGTTCTCAGCGTTCCGTGCGGGCGCCCGTATCGACCCTGACGCGGTCGAGAACGAGTACACCGACCGGCTACGCCGACAAGCCGCAGAGGGCCGTACACAGGGGCGCGTTCACGTGGTCACTCGACCTCTGTCTGACTACCTCAGGTTCGAGTTCCACCACTACTACAAGGCTCATGCCTTGGCCGGTGAACAGATCCGCATTCTCGATGTGACCGACAGGCCCAACCCCCTTGAAGGGGCACAGGATTTCTGGATGTTCGATCACTCCGAAGTGGTGCTCATGAACTACCACCCGGACGGTAGGCAGATCAGCCGTGAAGTGCACGACGGAGACACGGCACCGTTCATCGAATACCAGCGGATCGCTGTAGCTGAGTCGGTGCCGTTTGAGGAGTACGTGAAGGGTCTTGAGCTTTGAGCCTGAGGAGCTAGGCCAGTCAAGGTCAGACCTAGCGACAACCTTGAAAGATCAGCGTAAGCGGGCTGGTTGGACTCAAATCCGGCTCGCTAAGCGCTGCAACATGTCACAAACAAAGATCAGCAACATTGAGAGCGGGAAGCTCACACCCGCCATTATTGACGTTGAGCTAATCCTTGAAGCGCTCGGCGCAGAGGGCCCCTTCGCGGTCGAGATACTGACCCTTGCCCGATCGGCGAACACCGAATGGCAAGACCACTGGGCATCCCGTCGCCGTGGCTTGGACAAGAAGCAGAACGAACTAGCGAGGCTCGAAGCAGCCTCGACAGAGTTCCGGTACTTCCTGCTGTCCATGATTACCGGCCTACTCGCCACACCCGAGTATGTGCGTGCCAGCATTGCCGACGTTCCTGGGGATCAATCCAAGACCATTGCGAAGAAGCTTGAGCGTCAGAGCGTGCTACTCGACCCCGAGAAGTCGTTCACGTTCCTTCTCACTGAACAAGCTGTCAGGTGGCCTATCCTTCCTCCCTTGGCAATGGCTATGCAGCTTGACCGTCTAGCGTCCGTCTCCCGGATCCCCAATGTGCGCCTAGGGGTACTTCCTCTGAGTGGCCACATTCCAGAGAGACCCCTCAATACGTTTACGGTCTACGATCGCCGCCTAGCTACCGTCGAAACGGGCACAGGCGCGCTCATCCTGCGTGACCACAGAGACGTGACTGCATACCGAGAAGACTTCGACAGGTACGAGCAGTACGCCACGTTCGGAGACGATTGCAGAGAACTCTTGGCCGAGTGGTCCATGATCTTTACCCGACAACGCGAATAAGAATAGGTCCCCGTCATCCGCAGGACGACACTGTTACGTGCTCAGGGCGGACGTGGACGGCGGAGAGGCCACATCGTGACTCAGAAACAACAGAGCTACAGCGGACTCACGGAGCTTCCCCCCGAACCCCGTGCAGTCCCCGGCTGTAAGCGCTGTCTGGGAATCTGCAACCACCGAGAGAACCTCAGATCCACCGGCAACTACAGCGGCGTGACAGACACGAACGTGGAACTCAGACAGCACCACCAAGACGACCACAGGTGAGCCCCGTGGACATCGAAATGCAGAAATGGCGAGACAGTCTCAGGACAGCGGCTGACGCCAGCAACGCGCTCCGAGAAGCGCTCGCCGCCCTAGGCATCCCCCCAGAAGTCTGCGACGGAATCCGACCCATGGTGGGCCGCCGCCAGGGGCACGCGTATGTCTCTCTTCCTGATATCAAGGCCGAACACATCGAGCGGATAGCGGAGGCCGTGCGGATCTCGCCGTCAGTCCGCTCGTGAAGGCCGTCCGGTGCGCGAAATGCCGCAGCATTCACGTGATCCTGTCGCGCCCCAATGACCCTGCGACACGTAAGCCACGATGGCGATACAGGTGTCTTGACTGCGCCGTGGCGTGGTGGGTGGACGAACACGGTGGCCAGCCGGGCGAGTACCGCGCTAGTAGCCGCTAAGGACCCTGGTGCGCGAGGGAGGACCGTGCCTCACCCACGCCTGAGCGCACCAGGTTGGGAGTCAACCCGGACCCTTGTTGACCCCGAGCACGAGAGCCCCCTACTGGCGGTAGGGGGCTCTCGTGTGCCCTAGGAAAGCCATTTGATCGGCGTCCTGTTATCCAGATCAATACTCAGATCGATCACACTCACCGAATCAGTCGGGTCGAGACCTCCTGTACCCAACCCGGAATCAACAACATCAACACCAGTGTCATTATCAGGCGCTCTATAGGCTTCCCCTCGCTCCCCTGCTCGGCGTCGCCTAACCCAAGCCCTTGCTTCCTCCAATGCATTGTTCTCACTCACTGGCATTCACCTTGGCCCGTGCAGCTCGCTCCGCATACACCTGCCTCTCTTCCTCGTTGAGCTGGTCCAGCTTCCAAGGCCGAATGCCGTCACCCGGAATGGTGACACTCTCAAGCTTTGCCAGCGCCTCTCCCAGGGACACCGACTTTTCTTCACCCGAGAAGGGATCCATTCCACCGAAGCCAATCGAGTTACGCCGCGCAACCGGCTCGATGAAAGGGACTCCGTCAAGGTCGGCAAAGGCGTCCGGAAGCTTGGCCACCAGAGCCTCACGACTGGCAAGAACCTCACGGAGCAGCGCAACAGCCTTCGCGGCATTCTCGGTAAGAGCAGCAATCTCCTTGTCAGCCCACTTTCGGTAAGGCTCCGAGGAATACAGATTCTCGTAGGCCTCGTCCAGCTTGGCTCGACTCTCATGGGCAATCTTGACGCCAACCGTGATGGCATTCTCAAGCTTGTTCAGCTCCTTGTGGAGCGGAGGCAAATTCTCGTGCTCTACCGGATCGGGGATATCCTCCTCCGCCTCGACCGCAGTAGCTACACGAGCCTGGTAATCGGCCTCATTCTTCGCACGCCGTGACACGGCACCTTGGAATTCAGCCAACTGGATCTCATACTCATCCGAGTTCTTCTGTATGTAACTCAGTCGCTGATTCAGTTCCTTGCCAGCAGCCTTAACGGCTGCATCATCGGTCTTGTGCTCTTGATATCCGGCGGGAAGGGTAGGAAGTTCGAACGGCTCTCGGTATGCAGGGTCCTTAAGCTGGGAAAGCTCCCGCTCAAACTTGTCCCGCTCCTGAACCAGATGGCCCATGGAAATCGGCTGTGCGCCGTAACTCATGTCAGGAACATCGTCCATCGGCTTGGGCATGTAGCTTTCCAGTAGTTCACCGTTTCCATAGATCATTTCAGTTCTCCTTCAGGATGTCGGAAGCGATAGCCTCTGCCTGCTCTTGCTTCTTGAGTTCGTTCTGCTCTTGCATGGCCCTACGCCGGGCCTGTCTCTCTAGCCGGATCCTCTGGAGCCAGCCTCTGGGCCCCCGCTCGACCAACCCCAAGAACTCCCCCACGGGGCCGCTGTAGACCCGCGCGGAGCCGTCTGGGAAGGCGACCAGGGCGAACCCCACGGCGGCGCCGTTGGCTGCTCCTGGTACAGCTGGGATTACGTGATGAAGCACCCGAGCTGAGTAGGTGAGTCGTACTGGAATCCGGTCCTCAGAAGTCTTGAGATTCGGGCGGGCATAAAAAACAGCTCGACTCCCCTTGGGATCGAGCAACCGTGGTGTAGTGCTATTGGTCATTCCTGGCTTCCTCCCTCATCTGCTCCTGAACGATGCGGATCGTGTCGGCATAGCTGTTAAAGGTTCTGGGTCGCCTCACTCGTCCGGGGTGGCTTGCATTCGGGCAATCCTGTTCATGGCCTCGCCATGGATTAGTTCGGTAGTAGAGCTTCTCTTCATGAGTCGTGCCCGAGATTTCGATACATCGAGGCTTGCACGCTTCATTCATGCTGCGTCCTTCTTCCGGAAGTAGGGGCGGTCATGGCTCTTGTGCCAGTCGCTAAAGCAGTCCTTGCACCAAGCCTGCCGACCGCTCTTGTGTTGCTTGCTACGGTTGAACTGACTAAGAGACTTGTCATGCTGGCACCGACTGCATGCCTTGGTAGTTGCTTCCATCGGGACTCCCTTTCTGGGTTCAGGCTGAACAGTGAAAGCAAAATAAAAAAGCAGCCCGAAGGCTGCGGTGTTGCGAGTAGAGGAGCCTGCCCCTCCCTGGCAGTGCGGGACCAGGGAGAGACAGGAGCGCTGTTAGGAGGTCAGCGCTAGGAACGTCCGCGCATTGTGGCGGAGCGACTACAGCAGCGGACTAACGAAGTTGGGATCCAGGGGTCCAGTTTCGTCTGGCACCCTATCCAGTGTCCTATCATTCTGTGGCCGCCTTAAGGGCGGCAATAGATACTCAGAAGAGAAACGGATGGAAGATAAGGTCCCCCTACCCCCAGACTTTAGAAGTTCAGGAGTAGAGCTACTCATCAGGTATCTCTCAGAGGGAGTATCCGGTGAGCCACCGTGCGAACCGTCAAGGCTCTCGACTTGTGGATAAGGCCTAGTCTCTCGACTACGACAGAGGCACACCGCCGAGTGCGCTTGTCCCCAGAGGATCACTCCTCCATAGCTAATGATTAAAACAGGACAGGGCCAACGGCCGTCACCGATGCAATTCGCTGGAAGGGATCCGCCGGCACGCATGTAACACCAGGTCAAGGCATATGAGCGTCAGAACCTGATGAGTATGCAGATTACCAGTGGGAACGTCTTGGCTTCTGCCCCTATGCCGCTGGCCCGGGGTGCAGGGAAGCCCCCGGCATCCGAAGACACCGGGGGCGGAACAGCCGTGTAGATCAGAACGTCATGACGAAAGGTTCCATCTTGGGGAGCGGCTGCACCGACCCCATACGGGGAAGCTCAGCGATATACCAGGGATCCATCGAGCCGAGCACATGCTTGGCCCTGGGTCGGTCGAAGCTCCCGCTGTACTCCCTTGACTCTAGCCTGTGGTCATTGGTACGAAACCAAGTCTTAACCGCTTCTCGCTTCCCCTTGGGGATGTACCGGAACCGCTCCCAATCCTCAGTCATCGCTGGTGCGTAGTCGTCGTACATGAGGTTGTCTTGGATATCCCGAGCACTGGCGTGCTCCTCCAAAGGATCAGGACGCTTGAAATCATCCTTGGCAGGCTCACCACCATGCCAATCCACGGGACTACCCGTGAGGGCATCCTCGCCCCTTGATGTCTTCCACCTGATATGACCCTTGGTCGCGTCCTCTAGAGCCTGACGCTCGTCCTCGGTAACCCCGGAATGCTTGGGGAGTTTCCAGCCCTCTCGCGAGCGCTCAGACTCCCGGACACCCTCGGCCTTAGCTTCGGTTCGACGTCGTACGCGGCCCTTGTTCTCCCTTTTGGTCTTGCACTTCGGGTGAGCGGGATTGGTGCGGGGGTGCCTGCCCTTCCGCCCCTCGGGCTTCTCGTAAGTCCACGGCTCCTTGCAGGTAAAGCACACAAGCTCAATAGCAACAGTCGTCACTCGTATGATCCCCCATTCATTGGAACAAAAGTGATGCAACCTAAATAGAAGAGCCTCCCCAGAGGAGAGGCTCTCTTGCTGATGGAACTAGCGGCTAGACGATCGCACCTTCAAGCTTTGCCACCATGTACCAGGCCGTACAGATGGCAGATGCGTGGTCCACGTTGAACAGGATTCCTCCGTCATAGATCCTGGTCTCAGTGCCAGCCGGACAGCAGCCCGTGCACCCACTGATTTCACACCCCTCGCATGTCATCCGAGCCCAACAGGTGTCGTTCTCATCCATCCAGGACCACCCGTCATAGGTGGATTCGATGATCTTTCCGTTAGCCATTCCGAATCTCCCGCCCTGTCTCGTCAGTGCAGATGCTCAGTACGTTTCCTTGTTGTGCCATTCCTGCTTGAACTCGGGGCGACTGGGGAGCGGCTACCGCTCTGAACCCTTGACCCTGTTTCCGCTTAACGGCTGGTCGGCCGGTGCGGTGCGTCCTCCTGCTCTCAGCATGGCATCGACCCAACC
>NZ_JBHYIG010000029.1:0-49747 GCF_042740015.1 Streptomyces sp. NPDC059037 | reverse complement strand
AGACCCCGCCGTCCGCCCCGGTGCGCTCCCGGGACTTTACGGCGGGGGCACCGCCGCACCCCGGTTTCCCCGGGGGGCGGGACGCCGGCGGCCCCCGCGGGGGACGCGGGCACCGGGTCAGGCCGGGCCTCGCGTCCGGGCGTTCAGAGGTCCGGGAGCCGCTCCGGAGTTCCTGTACGCCGACAACGACCAATGTGCCGGAGCCGTGTTAAGCGGGTGCTGCGCGGACGTGACACGCTCGTACCACTTCCGCGAAGTTCGGCCCACGGCACACCCGGTGGCCTACTGCCCCTGCTGCTCCGCGAGGAACGCCAGCAGGTCCTGACGGCTCACCACACCCGTCGGCTTGCCCTCGACGAGCACGATCGCCGCGTCGGCCGCGCCGAGCACCGACATCAGGTCGCCGACCGGTTCGCCCGAGCCGACCTGCGGCAGCGGGTCGGACATGTGCTTCTCCAGCGGGTCGCCGAGCGAGGCGCGCTGCGCGAACAGGGCGTCCAGGAGCTCGCGTTCGACGACCGAGCCGATGACCTCCGCCGCCATCACGTCGGGGTGGCCCGCGCCCGGCTTGACGATGGGCATCTGCGAGACGCCGTACTCACGCAGTACCTCGATGGCCTCGCCGACCGTCTCCTCCGGGTGCATGTGAACGAGCGAGGGCAGCTTGCCGCCCTCCTTGCGGCTCAGTACGTCACCGACGCGAGGCTGGTCGCCGGCCTGCTCCAGGAACCCGTAGTCGTTCATCCACTCATCGCTGAAGATCTTGCTCATGTAGCCACGGCCGGAGTCGGGGAGAAGGACGACCACCACATCGTCCGGGCCGAGCCGCTCGGCGACCCGCAGCGCCGCCACGACCGCCATACCGCAGGAGCCGCCGACGAGCAGCCCCTCCTCCTTGGCGAGGCGCCGCGTCATCTGGAAGGAGTCCTTGTCGGACACCGCGACGATCTCGTCGGTCACATTGCGGTCGTACGCCGTCGGCCAGAAGTCCTCGCCGACGCCCTCGACGAGATACGGCCGACCGGAGCCGCCGGAGTAGACCGAACCCTCGGGGTCGGCGCCGACGATCTTGACCTTGCCGCCGGACACCTCCTTCAGATATCCGCCGGTCCCCGAGATCGTGCCGCCGGTGCCGATGCCCGCCACGAAATGGGTGATCTTTCCTTCCGTCTGCTCCCACAGCTCAGGGCCGGTGGAGTGGTAGTGGGAGAGCGGATTGTTCGGGTTCGAGTACTGGTCGGGCTTCCAGGCACCGGGGGTCTCACGCACCAGGCGGTCGGAGACGTTGTAGTACGAGTCCGGGTGCTCCGGGTCGACGGCCGTGGGGCAGACGACGACGTCCGCGCCGTACGCCCGCAGCACATTGATCTTGTCCAGGGACACCTTGTCCGGGCACACGAAGATGCACTTGTAGCCCTTCTGCTGGGCCACGATCGCAAGGCCGACCCCGGTGTTCCCCGAGGTCGGCTCGACGATCGTGCCGCCGGGCTTGAGCTCCCCGCTCTGTTCGGCCGCCTCGATCATGCGCAGTGCGATGCGGTCCTTCACCGACCCGCCGGGGTTGAAGTACTCGACCTTGGCCAGGACCGTGGCCTGAATGCCCGCGGTCACGTTGTTGAGCCTCACCAGCGGGGTGTTGCCGACGAGGCTGATCATCGAGTCGTGGAATTGCACCGTTGTCTCCGGGCTGCCATGTAGTGCGACGAATGGGTGTCGTAAGCGTAAGACTCCTGGTCCTCCGTTCACCTCCGATCACGATTGGCCGACCGCCCTTACGGGGCAATGAGTGGATGTACGGCGGTATGGCTACGAGGAGGTGGCTGCAGGGCATGTCGAGGGCGAGGGTGGCGAGGAGGATCGCCGCGGGCGCGGCGTACGGCGGCGGAGGCATCGGGCTGCTCGGCGCGGCGACCGTGGGGGTGGTCCTCGCCGAGGTGCAGCTGGCGAAGCGGTCGGTGGGCAACAACGGGGCGCATGCGGCGCCGCCGCGGGCCGACGGGCGGTACGGCGGGGCGCTCGCGGAGCGGCAGGACGGCGCCGAGCCCTTGCGGTTCGCGATGCTCGGCGACTCGACGGCCGCGGGGCAGGGGGTGCACCGGGCCCGGCACACCCCGGGGGCGCTGCTCTCCTCGGGGCTCGCGGCGGTGGCGGAGCGTCCGGTGGAGTTGCGGAACGTGGCGCAGCCGGGCGCCCAGTCGGACGACCTGGACCGCCAGGTGTCCCTGATCCTCACCGACCCCTCGGCCTGGATCCCGGACGTCTGCGTCATCATGATCGGCGCGAACGACGTGACGCACCGGATGCCGGCGACACGGTCGGTCCGCTACTTGGCGGCGGCGGTGCGGCGGCTGCGGACGGTCGGCGCGGAGGTGGTCGTCGGCACCTGTCCGGACCTCGGCACCGTGGAGAACGTCTACCAGCCCCTGCGCTGGATGGCCCGCAGGGTCTCGCGGCAGCTGGCGGCGGCGCAGACGATCGGCGTGGTGGAGCAGGGCGGCCGTACGGTGTCGCTCGGCGATCTGCTGGGCCCCGAGTTCGCGGCGAACCCGCGGGAGCTGTTCGGCCCCGACAACTACCACCCCTCCGCGGAGGGGTACGCGACGGCGGCCATGGCGGTCCTGCCGACCCTCTGCGCGGCGCTGGGCCTGTGGCCGGAGGAGGAGCGCCCCGACGTCTCCCGCCGGGAGGGCTTCCTGCCGGTGGCCCGCGCGGCGGCGCAGGCCGCGTCGGAGGGCGGCACGGAGGTCGCTGCCGCGATGCCTACGGGGCCACGCGGACCCTGGGCCCTCCTCAAGCGGCGGCGCCGCCGCCGCATCCACACGCCGGATCCGTCTCCGCTGCCGCACTGACGAAAGGGGCGCAGGCGGTCGTGCCCCTTTAGCGGCGCGGGGAACTGCGCGCCAAGCCCCCACCGGCCCGCAGCCAGATTCCGCACCCCACCATCCAAGGCGCCCCCGCCAGAAATGAGCAAGCGCTTAGAAAAATGCGGCCCGCGTCACAGTCCCCGGCCGATGACCGACAGCGATACGTGCAGGTAACTTCCCAGAGAGCCCTGCCCCCTCGTCACAGGAGTGCCTTGATGCCCGAAGCCGTGATCGTCTCTGCCGCCCGCACCCCGATCGGCCGCGCCTTCAAGGGCTCGCTGAAGGATCTGCGCCCGGACGACCTGACCGCCACGATCATCGAGGCCGCCCTCGCCAAGGTCCCCGAGCTCGACCCGAAGCAGATCGACGACCTGATGCTCGGCTGTGGTCTGCCCGGCGGCGAGCAGGGGCACAACCTGGGCCGCATCGTCGCCGTACAGATGGGGATGGACCACCTCCCCGGCTGCACCATCACCCGTTACTGCTCCTCCTCCCTGCAGACGAGCCGCATGGCCCTGCACGCCATCAAGGCGGGCGAGGGCGACGTCTTCATCTCCGCGGGCGTCGAGATGGTGTCCCGCAGCATCAAGGGCTCCAGCGACGGCCTTCCCGACACCCACAACCCCCTCTTCGCCGACGCCGAGGCCCGCACCGAGGCCGTGTCCAAGTCCGAGGGCTCCTCCTGGCACGACCCGCGCGAGGACGGGCTGATCCCGGACGCGTACATCGCCATGGGGCAGACCGCCGAGAACCTGGCCCGCGCCAAGGGCGTCACCCGTCAGGACATGGACGAGTTCGGGGTCCGGTCCCAGAACCTCGCCGAGGAAGCCATCAAGAACGGCTTCTGGGAGCGCGAGATCACCCCCGTCACCACCCCTGACGGCACCGTCGTCAGCAAGGACGACGGCCCCCGCGCCGGCGTCACCGTCGAGGGCGTCTCGGGCCTCAAGCCCGTCTTCCGCCCCGACGGCCTCGTCACGGCCGGCAACTGCTGCCCGCTCAACGACGGCGCCGCCGCCCTGGTGATCATGAGCGACACCAAGGCCCGCGAGCTCGGCCTGACCCCGCTCGCCCGCATCGTCTCCACCGGCGTCACCGGCCTCTCCCCGGAGATCATGGGCCTCGGCCCGGTCGAGGCCAGCAAGCAGGCGCTCAAGCGCGCCGGGCTCACCGTCGACGACATCGACCTCTTCGAGATCAACGAGGCCTTCGCCGCCCAGGTGATCCCCTCCTACCGCGACCTGAACATCCCGCTCGACAAGCTGAACGTCAACGGCGGCGCCATCGCCGTCGGCCACCCCTTCGGCATGACCGGCGCCCGCATCACCGGCACGCTCATCAACTCCCTCCAGTTCCACGACAAGCAGTTCGGCCTGGAGACGATGTGCGTCGGCGGCGGCCAGGGCATGGCGATGGTCATCGAGCGCCTCAGCTGAGCCTCCGGACCCCTGCGGATCCCCAGCGCCTCCATTGATTCGTGACTCAATCTCCCCCAGGATGTGACCTATCTCCTGGGGGAGATGCATATGCCCAGGTCAGAGCACATCTGTGGATAAACACCGGGCCAAAAGACCTGTCCAATTCGTGACGTAATGCACTGACAGGTGGATCGTGCAGGCTTCAAGCTGATGTAGGAAGTCGGGGGTCGACTTGAAACCGGGAGTACGTCAGTGAGCGCCATGCCTCTTGCCCTGCTGCTCTCCACGGCTGCCGCCACGGCCGTGGGCGCCGCCGCCCTGCACGCCGTGCACGGGCTGCGGAAGCAGATAACGGCCCTGCGCACCGAGCTGGCCCAGAGCCACGCCGCGACGGGGCGCCCCACCGTGCCCGCGGCACGCACCACTCCGGACACCGACGAGATACGCGCGGCCGTGGCCGAAGCGCTCGCCGAGGAGCGGGAGCGCGAGCTCGCCGAGGCGCGGGCCTTCTGGGCCGCCCAGGAAGCCCGTGACGCGTCGGACGCGCCGTCCCTGCTCAGCGGTCTGCCGGGGCTCTCCGACATGGCGGACGAGCTGTTCCTGCCGCGCCAGGCGGATCTCGCGGGCATCGAGGCGGACAGCCTCGAACCGGTGATCGAGCCCTACGCCGAGCAGAGCGACGAGTTCGCGGGCGACTCCCCCGAGCTGGCCGCGGCCCGCCGCAGGCACCCCTCGCACCCGGACTTCGTACCGGTCCAGACGCCCCACACGGACGGCCACGGCGACCACGAGCGCACGGTCGCCTGCCTGGAGGAGCTGGCCGGCGCCCGCACGGCGCTCGCCGACGTCCGACCGGGCCCGCTGGGCACCCTGGACGTCTATGTCTTCGCGGACGGTACGACGCTCTGTATGACGCCGGGCCACCGCGAGACCGCGGAGCAGCTCGCCGACGCCCTGCGCGACGGCCACGCCCCGGTCCTGCTCGGCGGCTCCGGAGTCTCCGGCGCCTACGCCCTCACGTTCGAGTGCGGCACCGAGAACGTCTACATCCTGGCCGACCGCGTCATCGCCTCGGTCTGAGGTCTGAGGTCTGCGGTCCAAGGTCTGAGGAACGCCCACTCCAAGGCCCACCGGTCTGAGGGTCCCCACCCCTCAGACCGACGCGCGCTTCTGCGCCTTCTCCACCAGCGTCAGCGCTTCCGCCAATTGCCGCTCGTCCTCCAGTACGAGGGCCAGGTCCCGCCCGGCGACCGTGATCTGGTCGGCCGCCGCGAACATCCCGGCGTCCGGCATCTCCCGCGGCTCCTCGTCGGGCACCTCGATCCGCTGCGCCCACGCCGCCAATTCCCTGGCCAGAGCGAGCGCTTCGGCCGCCGCCCCCCGCTGCAGGCGACTCTGCGGGGCGGCCCGCAACCGATCGGCGAAATGGTCCACTGCGGCCGTCAAAGGCGTCGTATCAAGCACCCGGCGACCCTATGCGCCAGGACGGGACTGTTGCCAACGCCCCAACGCTCAGGCACGGTGGCGTGAAGGACGGAACACATCGCGACGCGTCCGGAGGCGCCGATGTCCCAAGTCTTCTCCGAGGAGACCCACCGCAATCTGCTCGCCCGCATCCCCCACTGCACCGGTCGTGAAGTCTCCGACTGGCTTCGCGCCGTGGACGAAGGCCCTTCTCTCTTCCGCTTCGAGGAGAAGGTCAGCTGGCTCCGCGCCGAACACAACCTCGCGTACGGACATGCCAAGGCAATCATTCACGAGTACGACTTGCGGAGGGCCGCACGCAAGTTCCTCTGACCCCCCGACCCCTCACACACACGACTCACACACGGCGAAGGGCCCCGCGGAACATCTGTTCCGCGGGGCCCTTCGGCTGCCGGCCGTTGACCGGCGTCGTGCGTCAGTCGCTACTCAGGATGGAGATCAGGCGCAGGAACTCCAGGTAGATCCAGACCAGCGTCATCGTCAGACCGAACGCCGCGAGCCAGGCCTCTTCCTTCGGGGCGCCGTACGCGATGCCGTCCTCGACCTGCTTGAAGTCCAGGGCCAGGAAGCACGCGCCGAGCAGGATGCCGACGATGCCGAAGACGATGCCGAGGCCGCCGCTGCGGAAGCCGAGGCCGTCGCCGCCGCCGAAGACGGCGAACAGCAGGTTCACCGCGGTCAGCAGCAGGAAGCCCATCGCGGCGGCCATCACGAAGCCGTAGAAGCGACGGTTGACCCGGATCCAGCCCGCCTTGTAGGCGATGAGGACACCGATGAAGACCGCCATCGTGCCGAGCACGGCCTGCATGGCCGCGCCGCTCGCGATGCGGTTGTCGACGACGCTGGAGACGACGCCGAGGAAGACACCTTCGAGCGCGGCGTACGTCAGGATCAGCGGGGGCGACGCCTTGCGCTTGAAGGCCTGGACGAGGCCGAGCACCATCGCGATGAGGCCCGCGCCGATCGCGATGCCGTAGGACTTGCTGATGTTCGCGTCGTCCACCGGCAGCAGCGCCCAGGCGAGCGCGGCGGTCACCACGAGGGTGCCGAGCGTCGTGGCCGTACGCATGACGACGTCGTCCATCGTCATGCGGCCCGCAGTGGTCACGGGCGCCTGCGGCGCGCCGTACTGCAGGTCCTGCTGGGCGTAAGGGTTGGCCGCGTACGGGTTGGTGGGGGCCTGCTGGCCCGCGCCCGCGTACGGATTGCCCTGCGCGTACTGGGTCTGCGTCCCGCCCGCGGGTCCCCCGGCCTGCGGCTGCTGGCCGAAGCCCGCGTAGCCGTTGTCGCGGCTGAACCCCCGTCGCGAGAAGACCGGGTTGCTGCTCCTCATCTCACTCCTCCATGGCCACCGGGCGTGGCATTGGCTCAAGAGTAATGCGTAGGCAAAAGGAAGACCCTAGTGCTTGGGGAGGATCTTTCCCTCCTTGTGACCAAGAACGATCGGTGCCTGGCTCTCTGTTCCCGCCGAGTCTCCCGTCGATTCTCCCGCCGCGGCCGGGTTTCGGCGGCTGCGCCGGACGAGTGGCACCAGGGAGATCGCCACCGCACCGAGCACGGCGGCGACGGCGAACGTGGTGAATCCGAGGGACGCGTTTCCGCCGGAGACTACGGCGCCTCCCAGCCACGGACCGACGACCGCGCCGGTCCGTCCGACGCCGGTGATCCAGCCGAGGCCCGTGGCGCGCTGGGCCGGTGTGTAGACCGAGGGAGCGGAGGCGTACACCATGACCTGCGCCGAGAAGAGCCAGATGCCGGTGACGAAGACGATCACGTACGCGACGCCGAGCGGCAGCTCCGCCTTGAGCAGGAAGGCGCCGCAGGCGGTGAGCAGGAACCAGATCGCGGAGATCCGCATGGCGCCGAACTTGTCGGCGGCACGGCCCGCCACCAGCATGCCGACGATGCCGCCCGCGTTGATCACCATGAGGAAGGTGACGGAGGAGGAGAGCGAGTAGCCGGAGGCGCGCATCAGCTCGGGGAGCCAGGTGGAGACGCCGTAGACGAGCAGCAGTCCGGCGAAGGAGGCGATCCACAGGAGCGGGGTCGCGAGGCGCTGTCCCGGGGTGAAGAGGGATGCCACGGCGGAGAAGCGGCCCTTGGCGCCGGCCTCGGGGGCTTCGGCGAGGGTCGGCGACGGCAGCAGATAGCGGGCGGCGACCGCCTCGGCCTCGCTCGCCCTGCCCTTGTTGAGCAGCACCCCCGGCGACTCGGGCAGCCACTTCACCACGAGGGGGATGGCGACGGCGGCGGGGATGACGCCCGCCCAGAAGACCACGCGCCAGCCGTGGTCGGGCCCGAGCGCGAGGCCGAGGCCCGTGGCCGCCATGCCGCCCGCGTGGTACGAGGTCATCATCAGGCCGGTGGCGAGCGCGGCCCTGCGCTTCGGCGCGAACTCGGCGACGATCGCGAGGCTGATCGGCATCAGACCGCCGAGCCCGAGCCCGGCGACGAAGCGCCCCGCGCCGAAGACGGCGGCGCTCGGCGCGAGCGCGCACACCGCGGAGCCGAGTGAGAACAGCGCGACGCTGCCCACCACCATCGGCTTGCGGCCGAGCCAGTCGGTGAGCGTGCCGCAGCCGAGGGCGCCGATCAGCATGCCGAAGGTGGTCCAGGAGCCGATGGTGCCCGCGGTCGACGGGGTGAAGCCGAAGCCCTTGTCGTCGATGAGGTGCGGCATCACGGCGCCGTAGATGTTGACGTCCATGCCGTCGAAGAAGACGACGAGCCAGCACAGGGCTATGACGGGGGCGACTGATCTGAAGGTGCGCTCGGGGGCGGCGCTCTGGGGAGCGGTCACGGGGCTCTCACTTCTTTGTGGGACCGGCTGGGGACGGGGACGTTCCAGGGGGTGCGGCGGTGCGGGCTCAGTCGAGGGGGAAGCCCGTGTAGCCCTCCGCGAGGTCGGCCTCGGCCGAGCGCGCGGTGGTGATGCGGTCAAGGCGGGCGAGCTGGATGCGGTCGTCGAAGGGGGTGGCTTCGGGGCCGCGGTGGAGCATGGTCGTCATCGCGTACGAGAAGCGCTCGGCCTGCCAGACGCGGCGCAGACAGGTCTGCGAGTACGCATCGAGGCGGGCGTCGGAGCCGGTCTCGCGGAGTTCGACGAGCGCGCGGGCGAAGGTGACGACGTCGCCGACGGCGAGGTTGAGGCCCTTGGCGCCGGTGGGCGGGACGATGTGCGCGGCGTCCCCGGCGAGGAAGACCCGGCCGTGCCGCATGGGCTCGTGGACGTAGCTGCGCATGGGGGTCACGGACTTGGCGGTGACGGGTCCGCGCTTCAGCGTCCAGGAGGCGTCGTCGGTCTCCAGGCGGCGGTCGAGCTCGTCCCAGATCTCCTCGTCGCCCCAGTCGGCGGCGTCCGTGCCGGCCGGCACCTGAAGGTACGCGCGCGTGACGGTCGGCGACCGCATGGAGAGCAGCGCGAAGCCCCGGTCGTGGCGGGCGTAGACCAGCTCGTCGTGCGAGGGCGGCACATCGGCGAGGATGCCGAGCCAGCCGAAGGGGTACGTGCGCTCGAAGACCCGGGAGATGTCGGCGGGCACGGCCTTGCGGGCCACGCCCCAGGAGCCGTCGCAGCCCACTACGTAGTCGCACTCCAGGACGTCATCGCGGCCCTGATGCCGGAAGCGGACGCGGGGGTTCTCGCTCTCGGCGCCCTCGACGGCGAGCGCCTCCGCCTCGAAGAGCAGCGGTCCTCCGGCCGCGAGCTGGAGGGCTATGAGGTCCTTGCAGACCTCGGTCTGGGCGTACACCATCACGGACCGGCCGCCGGTCAGGGCGGGGAAGTCGACGCGGTGCCTGCGGCGGTCGAAGCGCAGCTCGATGCCGTCGTGCGGGATGCCCTCGCGGTCCATCCGGGCAGCCACGCCGGCCTCCCGAAGGACATCCACGCTGCCCTGCTCCAGGATTCCGGCGCGCTGGCGCTGCTCCACGTAGGCGCGGTCCCGGGTCTCCAGGACGACGGAATCGATGCCGGCGTTGTGCAGCAGGCGGGCGAGGAGCAGTCCCGCGGGTCCGGCCCCGATGATTCCGACGGTGGTGCGCATCGATCGTTCCCTTCGCTTCCGAACCAGCCCACTCGACTCGACTTGTTCGCCTGGTGAACTTTCGTTCATAATGTGCTGACGGGAGTCTCCGACCGGACCCAGCGGCTGTCAACGGTTGCGGGGCACCCATTTCGACGGCTTTCCACGGCCACGAGGAGCGGCGCCATGCCCGAAGAGTCCGTACGCCCCCTGGAGCGCGGCCTCGCGGTGCTGCGCGCCCTAGCGGCCGCCGACAGGGCGAGGGCGGGCGATCTGGTCCGCGCCACGGGCCTGGCCCGCTCGACCGTGGACCGGGTGGTGGCGACCCTGGCCCGGCTCGGATACGTACGCGAGAGCGGCCAGGAGCTTCAGCTCACCCCGCGCCTCATGGAGCTCGGCAACGCCTATCTGGCGGCCAGCGGTCTCACCGGCGAGGTCGCGGCGCGCACCGCGCGGCTCGCGGACGAACTGGACGAGTCGGTGTCCCTTGCCGTGCCGGACGGCGACGGCGTCCGCTTCGTCACGCAGGCCGCGCGCCGCCGCGCGATGTCGGTGGCCTTCCGCATCGGAGATCTGCTGCCCGCCGAACGGTGCGCGCCCGGCGCGCTGTTCGCCGCCGAGTGGGACGAGGCGGGGTGGGCCGCATGGCACGCGCGCGTGGCCGCCGATCCGGACGGCCACGCCTTCCCCGCGCTCCCGCCGGGGCCCGCGCCCCGCGTCCCGGACCTGGCGGACCGTGTGACGCACTCGCGCGCCGCGGGGTGGGCCCTGGACGACCAGCTGATCGAGCCGGGCCTGATCGCGACGGCGGTCCCGGTGCGCGACACCGCGGGCCGCGTGCGGTACGCCCTGTCCGCGGTGAGCCACACCAGCAGACACACGGCGCAGGGCCTCGCGGAACTTGTCCTTCCGCGGCTGCGCGAGGAGGCGGCACACCTGGAAGCACTGCCGACCGCCCCATCGCCGTACGAAAAGGGCGAGTTGACGCCACATCAGACTCAGGCTCAAACTCAGACCCCGGAAACCGCCGACGCCAAGGCCGAACTGGGCCCCGGGTTCCTGCAGTCGCTCGCCCGCGGCCTCGCCGTCCTGCGCGCCCTGGGCCGGGCCCGCGGCGACGGACTGCCGCTCACCGCGATCGCCGAGGCCACCGGACTGCCGCGGGCCACGGCCCGCCGCTGTCTGCACACCCTGGAACTTGAGGGATACGCGGCACATGACGGTCGCCTCTACCGTCCGCTCCCCCGCATCCTGGAGCTCGGCTACGCCCGGCTTTCCCGCCTGGGCTTCGCCGAGATCGCCGAGCCGCATCTGCGCGAACTGACCGGCCGCGTCCACCAGTCGGCGTCGGTGACGGTGCTCGACGGCACGGAGATCCTGTACGTGGCGCGGGCGGCGACGGTCCGCGTGATGAGCGTCTACATCACGCTCGGCACGCGCTTCCCCGCCCACCCCACCGCGATGGGCCGCGTCCTGCTCGCGGGGCTCCCCGAGCGGGACCGCGCCCGCCTGCTGGCGGCCGAGCCGCCGAAGGCCCTCACCCGGCACACGGTCACGGACCCGGCGGAGCTGCGGCGCATCCTCGACCGGGCCGCCGCCGACGGCTACGCCACCGCGGACGAGGAACTGGAGGAGGGCCTGCGCTCGGTCGCCGTACCGCTCAAGGGCGCGGACGGCCGCGTGGTCGCCGCCCTGAACGTGGCCCAGCACGCGGGCACCGCCCCGCTGAGCGAGACGGTCGAGGCCCTGCTGCCGGCCCTGCGCGAGACCGCGGCGGCGATCGAGACCGATCTGCACACCGCGGCCCGCTTCAACTCGGTGCGTATGCCCTAGAGGTCACCAACACTGCTGCGAGACGCTTGAAATGACGCGCCATCAAACAAATACCTTCATGGTTGAATACCGAACAGAAGGATCTGCCGGATGCGGTCGATCAGATTCGGCTGATCTTCGCCGCAGAAGGAGGGTGATCTTGGGTCGGACGGCCGGACACGACCGTCGCGAATCGCACACAAGCACCCCACAAGGGGGCAGCGGAGGTGCCCGGAGCCGGACTCGAACCGGCACGCCCCCGAGGGGCAGCGAGGTTTAAGCTCGCCGTGTCTGCATTCCACCATCCGGGCAGGCCATGGGCTCCGCATCAAGTGATTCGACCCTATCGGGAGGCGTCCCCCGAACAGCGGAACAACAGCCCGATGTTGTCTTATTTTATTGACGTCTGAGGGTGCATCAGCCACCGGTACGGGCCATCGGTACATGCCGCAGGCCATTCCGTGAGTTCCCGGCCTCCTGCACGGAATGACGGAATTTAGCCGCAGCCGGACCGCACCCGGCTCGCTTTCGCGTGCCGCCCGTCTCAGGGGCGGGTGTCATCCCCAGGTATGACAAGGGCGTCCCGGGTCCGACTGGAGAGGGCCCCGGGAACCGGAACAGCGGCTGACTACACGGCGCGGATCGGCAAGCACGATGGAGTACGTCCCCACTCGTCGTCCCGACAGGAGCACCGTCCCGTGACCACCACCCCCTTCGCCGCCCGCGCCACCGCCGTGGCAGCGCGCGCCACGGATCTCTCCAAGGTGTACGGACAGGGCGAGACGCAGGTGGTCGCCCTGGACCATGTCTCCGTCGACTTCCGGCAGGGCGAGTTCACCGCGATCATGGGCCCCTCGGGCTCCGGCAAGTCGACGCTCATGCACTGCGTCGCGGGGCTCGACAGCTTCAGCGGCGGCTCCGTGCGGATCGGCGAGACCGAGCTCTCCACCCTCAAGGACAAGCAGCTCACCAAGCTCCGCAGGGACAAGATCGGCTTCATCTTCCAGGCCTTCAACCTGCTGCCGACGCTGACCGCCCTGGAGAACATCACGCTGCCGATGGACATCGCGGGCCGCAAGCCGGACAAGGCGTGGCTGGAGCAGGTCATCTCCATGGTCGGCCTCGCCGAGCGGCTCAGCCACCGGCCCACCGAGCTCTCCGGCGGGCAGCAGCAGCGCGTCGCGGTGGCCCGTGCGCTGGCCTCTCAGCCGGACATCATCTTCGGCGATGAGCCCACCGGAAACCTGGACTCCCGCTCCGGTGCCGAGGTCCTCGGCTTCCTTCGCAACTCCGTACGTGAGCTGGGCCAGACCGTCGTGATGGTGACCCATGACCCGGTGGCGGCGGCGTACGCGGATCGCGTGATCTTCCTGGCCGACGGCCGCGTTGTCGACGAGATGCTGAACCCTTCCGCCGAGGGGGTCCTTGACCGGATGAAGGACTTCGACGCGAAGGGGCGTACGAGCTAAGCGCTCCGCCTCTCCGTTCCTCGACTGCGGGCCGCATGTGGCTGGTCGCGCAGTTCCCCGCGCCCCTTCGGGGGCCCGCCCCTCTCCAGGACAGGACCATGTTCCGTACCGCCCTGCGCAACGTGCTCGCGCACAAGGCCAGGCTGTTGATGACCGTGCTCGCCGTCATGCTCGGCGTCGCCTTCGTCTCCGGCACCCTCGTCTTCACCGACACCTTCGGCAACGCCTACAAGAACAAGTCGGCGAAGAGCTTCGACCACGTCTCGGTCGCCATCCAGCAGAACGGCGGCTCCGACGACGAGACCAAGCAGCAGCCCCGGCTCACCGACTCGCTGCTCGCCAAGACCAAGGAGCTGCCCGGCGCCGAATCGGCGATCGGCGGTGTCTACGGCTTCACCGCGCTCGCCGACAAGGACGGCAAGCTGGTCGGCGGCGAGTGGGGCACCACCGGCGCCAACTACTACCCGGACAAGGACGGCAAGGACCCGCGCTACGACTTCACCGAGGGCGCCGCGCCCAAGTCCGCGGGCGATGTCGCCCTGGACTCGCGCACCGCCGGGCGCACCGGCTACAAGGTCGGCGACACGGTCCGCTACTCCACCGAGGGTCCGGTGCGGGAGGCGAAGATCAGCGGCGTCTTCGACACCGACGACGGCAGTGTCGTCGCGGGCGGCAGCCTGATGGTCTTCGACAACGCCACCGCGCTGAAGGCGCTGAACAAGACCGAGTACGACGAGATCGACGTGAAGGCGGCCGCCGGCACCTCCGAGACGGCGCTCAAGAGCTCGGTCGAGAAGATCCTGCCCAAGGACACGGACGCCGTCACCGGCACCGAACTCTCCGACCAGCAGGAGTCGATGATCGAGGAGCAGACCAGCTCGATGAGCCAGGTCCTGCTGATCTTCGCGGGCATCGCGCTCTTCGTCGGCATCTTCATCATCGCCAACACCTTCACCATGCTGGTCGCCCAGCGCACCAAGGAGCTGGCCCTGATGCGGGCGGTCGGTGCCTCGCGCCGCCAGGTCACCCGCTCCGTGCTCATCGAGGCGTTCCTGGTCGGCCTGGTCGCCGCCGTGGCCGGCTTCGGGCTCGGCATCGGCGTCTCGACGGGCCTGGAGGCCCTGATGAACTCGGGCGGCGCCTCGCTGCCCCAGGGCCCCCTCGTCATCGCCCCGACGACGGTCGTCGTGGCGCTCGTGATCGGCGTGGTCGTGACCATGCTGGCCGCCTGGCTGCCGGGCCGCCGCGCCGCGCGGATCCCGCCGGTCGCCGCGATGAACAGCGTGCACGCGACGCCGACCACGCGCGGTCTTGTCGTACGCAACACGCTCGGCTCGCTGGTCGTCGCGCTCGGCACGGTCATGCTCTTCATGGACGACAACTACGTGATGGCCGGCGGCGCCGGTGTCATCCTCGTCGGCGTCATCGTCCTCACGCCGCTGCTCTCGCGCCCGGTCATCGCCGCGTCGGCCCCGCTCCTGAAGCCGTTCGGCGTCGCCGGCAAGCTGTCGCGCCTCAACTCGGTGCGCAACCCGCGCCGTACGGCCTCCACGGCGTCGGCCCTGATGATCGGCCTGACCCTCATCACGGCGATGACGGTCGTCGCGACCTCCATGAGCAGCGCCATCAACAAGATGGCGGTCGACTCCCTGAAGGCCGACTACAGCGTCTCCATGGCGAACTTCCAGCCGCTGACCCCCGAGGTCCGCGAGAAGCTCGACAAGCTCCCCGACGTCGAGGCGAGCAGCCCGCTGCGCGCCGCGTACGGCGAGGCCGACGGCAGCTACACCTCCATCTCCGGTGTCGACCCGAAGACCATCGGCAAGCTGGTGGGCCTGGACTTCACCAGCGGTTCGATGGACGCCTTCAAGGGTGAGTCCACGCTGGTGGACTCGGACACCGCCAAGGACAAGGGCATCAAGGCGGGCGACACCATCCCGGTGAAGTTCGACGAGGACAGCAAGACGGTCCGGCTGAAGGTGGCCGGCGTCTACGAGGCGAACGAGATGCTCAACGGCCTGTTCGCGCCGACGTCCGTCGTCGACCCGCACCTCGACAAGATCGTCGACAAGCAGGTGCTCCTGAAGATGAAGGGCGGCGCGTCCGACAGCGCCGAGGACTCCATCGTCAAGGCCCTGGGCGACAACCCGGCCATCACCATCCAGGACAAGCAGGCGATCAGCAACGCCATCGGCGGCGCCATCAACATGGTCCTGAACATGCTGTACGGCCTGCTCGCCATGGCGATCCTGATCGCGGTGCTCGGCGTCATCAACACCCTGGCCATGTCGGTCTTCGAGCGGAAGCACGAGATCGGCATGCTGCGGGCCATCGGCCTCGACCGCGCGAAGGTCAAGCAGATGGTGCGCCTGGAGTCGGTCGTGATCTCCCTGTTCGGCGCGGTGCTCGGCATCGGCCTCGGCCTCTTCATGGGCTGGGCGGCGGGCGGCAGCATCGCCGAGACGGTGAAGACGTACTCCATGGAGATCCCGTTCGGCCGCATCGCGATCTTCCTGGTGATCGCCGCGGTGGTCGGCGTCCTCGCGGCGGTCTGGCCGGCCCGCAGCGCGGCGCGGCTCAATCCGCTGCAGGCGATCAAGAGCGAGTAGCACCAGCGGTAGTACGCGCGAAGGGGCCCGGACGGTATTCCGTCCGGGCCCCTTCGCTGCCCCGTAAGGGGCGCGGGGAACTGCGCGACCAGCCACATCGGACCCGCAGACGAAGAACGCCTACCGCCAGTCGCGGGCCCGCAGAGGCACCCCGGAGGTGCCAACCTCGGGGGTCTTCACCGCAAGCACCTGATTGACGCCGATCCGATTCCGCTCAAAGGACAGCGCAGAGGCGGCCATGTAGAGCCGCCAGATCCGCGCACGCCCCGGCGAGGTAAGCCGCTGCCCCTCCGGCCAGTTCGCCTCAAGATTGGCGACCCACCTCCGCAGGGTGAGCGCATAGTGCTCACGGATGGCCTCCACGTCGCGCACCTCGAACCCCGCCCGCTCCAGGAGCCCCACCGTGGTCCCCACAGGCGCCAGCTCCCCGTCCGGGAAGACATAGGCGTCGATGAACTCGTCCACCGAGTACGCGGACTCGTCCTCCTGCGGGCGGCGCGCGATCTGGTGGTTGAGCAGCCGCCCGCCCGGCTTGAGGAGGGCGTGCAGGTCGTGTGCGTACTCCAAGTAGCGCTCGGAGCCGACATGTTCGGCCATACCGATGGAGGAGATGGCGTCGTACGGGCCGTCGCGCACATCGCGGTAGTCCTGGACGCGGATCTCGACCTTGTCGGTCAGGCCCTCCTCCGCGATGCGCTTCCTTGCGTACGCGGCCTGCTCCTGGGAGAGCGTGACGCCGACGACGGTGACGCCGTGCTCGCGGGCCGCGTGGATCGCCATCGAGCCCCAGCCGCAGCCGACGTCGAGCAGCCGCATGCCGGGCTTGAGGGCGAGCTTGCGGGCGATGAGCTCCAGCTTGTCGCGCTGGGCGTCCTCCAGGGTGGAGTCCTCGGACTCCCAGTAGGCGCACGAGTAGACCATCGAGGGGCCGAGCACCAGCTCGTAGAAGTCGTTGCCCACGTCGTAGTGGTGGCTGATGGCCTGGCGGTCGCTGCCCTTGGTGTGCAGATGGAGCCGGCCGCGCCTGCGCATCTCCTCCTGCGGCGGGGACGGCGGCAGGAACGGCGCGGCCAGGGCGATCAGCGAGCGGGCGGCGGCCCGGAACTCGGGGTCGCGCAGCGATACCCTGAGGCTCTTGGCGTCGTCGCCGCGCTCCCAGATGAACTCGGCGAGCGCGTCGAGCGCGGCGTACAGGTCTCCTTCGACGTCCAGGTCACCGGCCACCCAGGCGCGGGCAAGACCCAGTTCGCCCGGCTTCCACATCAGGTGGCGCAGGGCCCTGCGGCTGCGCACGACGAGGGCGGGCGCACCCGGCGGGCCCGCTTCCGAACCATCCCAGGCACGAATACGTACGGGGAGCGGGGCTCCCAGCAACTGTTCGGCAAGCTTCTTCAGCCGCGGTGCGGCGCTTGGCATGGTGCACACCTCCGTGATTCGGGATATCCCGGATAGGTTCAACACCACGTAAACACCAACGGGGCGCTCGCGCAGTCCCGTTGCGGCGTTACGGATCGGCAAAATACATGTAACAGCCATGTATGAGGTCGCGGAAAAGCCGGTCACGGAAAACGCCGAAGGGGCCGCCCGCACCACGGATGGCGGGCGACCCCTTCGGGGCTGATCAGTGACCGGAGGTCAGGAGGCCTTGGCCTTCTCCTCGGCCTTGGCGACCGGAGCCTCCGCTGCAGCGGCGGGCTTCGGCGCGGGCTTGGCGGCCTCGTAGAACTCCTCGCGCGGAGTCTCCATGGCGCCGAGCGAGACGACCTCGCGCTTGAGGAAGACCGCGAGGGTCCAGTCCGCGAGGACGCGGATCTTGCGGTTGAAGGTCGGCATGGCCATGCCGTGGTAGCCACGGTGCATGTACCAGGCGAGACGGCCCTTGAGCTTGATCTTCACCTTGCCCATGACGATCATCGCGACGCCCTTGTGCAGACCGAGACCGGCGACCGCACCCTTGTTGGCGTGGCTGTACTCCTTCTGCGGGAAGCCCCGCATGCCGGAGATGACGTTGTCGCCGAGGACCTTCGCCTGACGCAGCGCGTGCTGGGCGTTCGGCGGGCACCAGGCGTTCTCGTTGCCGGCCTTGCGGCCCACGAGGTCCGGCACCTGGGCGTTGTCGCCCGCGGTCCAGATGTAGTCCGTGCCCTTGACCTGGAGGGTCGGCTCGGCGTCCACGTGGCCGCGCGGGCCGAGCGGCAGGCCGAAGCGGGCGAGCGCCGGGTTCGGCTTGACACCGGCGGTCCACACGATGGTGTTGGAGTCGACCTCGAGGCCGTTCTTGAGCACCACGTGGCCGTCGACGCAGGAGTCCATGGAGGTGGAGAGGTAGACCTCGACCCCACGGCCCTCCAGGTGCTCCTTGCCGTACTGGCCCAGCTTCGGGCCTACCTCGGGAAGGATCTTGTCCGCGGCGTCGACCAGGATGAAGCGCATGTCCTCGCGCTTCACGCTGGTGTAGTACTTGGCCGCGTCGCGGGCCATGTCCTCGACCTCACCGATGGTCTCCGCGCCCGCGAAGCCACCGCCGACGAAGACGAAGGTCAGCGCCTTGCGGCGGACCTCCTCGTCCGTCGTGGAGTCAGCCTTGTCGAGCTGCTCGAGGACGTGGTTGCGCAGGCCGATGGCCTCCTCGATGCCCTTCATGCCGATGCCCTGCTCGGCGAGGCCGGGGATCGGG
Organism: Streptomyces sp. NPDC059037; assembly: GCF_042740015.1. Lineage (NCBI taxonomy): Bacteria > Bacillati > Actinomycetota > Actinomycetes > Kitasatosporales > Streptomycetaceae > Streptomyces > Streptomyces sp. NPDC059037. The sequence goes on along the minus strand of NZ_JBHYIG010000029.1, from coordinate 31,388 downwards.
AAGGTGCGGGAGACCGCGCCCATCGCGATGACCAGGTAGTCGAAAGGCAGCTCGTACGCCTCGCCCACGAGGGGGGCGATCGTGGCGACCTTGCGGTCCTGGTCGATGGTGGTGACCCGGCCGGTCAGAACTTCCGCCTTGGGCAGCACGCGTCGCAGCGGGACGACGACGTGCCGAGGCGAAATGCTGCCGGCTGCGGCTTCGGGGAGGAAGGGCTGGTAGGTCATGTACGACCGGGGGTCGACGACCGTGACGGTCGCCTCTCCGTAGCGCATCTTCTTGAGAATGCGCCGAGCTGCGTACAGGCCTACGTACCCACCGCCTACTACGAGGATCCTGGGACGCTCCGTGGTGCTCATGCCATCGAGTATCCACCTGCCTGACGGGGGTCGCTCGTGCGCCCCTTCACAAGCATGGGTACACCCTCTGCTACACTTCGCCGCCCACGTGACGCAGGCCATAGCCCCCCAGGGGAACCACGACTTCACCCGAGACGTTGTGCACCCCTTGTGAGCTGCCGCTCTGGCCCATTTCGCACAGTGGACCACGCGGCCGCCGCACACTCCGGACACGCGCCCGAACCTTCACTGTCACGGGTCAAGAGGCCCCTGAGGGGCACATTCAGGGGCTCGGAACCCAAGAATCTCGCCCAACCGAGGCCAATTCCTTGTGAAGAACTTCACGAAGTTTCCCGACAGGGCGTCGCCGAAGGGCCCTTCAGGCCCCTCACCAGGCGCTCAGACGCCGCCGGAACCGCTCACGCGAGGGACCATCCGATCCCGTCGAGGATGTCGTGCTCGCTGACGACGACCTCCCTGGCCCCCGTCCGGTCCATGATCGCCAACAGCACGAGAGCGCCCGAAACGATCACGTCGACGCGGCCCGGGTGCATCACCGGGATCGCGGCGCGCTCGTCGTGCGTCGACCCGGCGAGCCGCCCGACGATCTCGGCGACCTGCTCGTACGAGATACGGGAGTGGTGGATCGCCGCGGAGTCGTACGCGTCGAGGCCGAGCGCGATGGCCGCCACGGTGGTGACGGACCCCGCGAGGCCGACCAGGGTCCGGGCCTCGCGGATCGGGACGGTCTGCTCCGCGAGGTCGAGCGCGGCCTCGATGTCGGCGCGGACGGCGTCGAGCTCGGCGGGCGCGGGCGGGTCGCTGCGGATGTGCCGTTCCGTCAGGCGTACGCAGCCGATGTCGACGGAGCGGGCGGCGCGGGCGTGGTCCTCGCCGACGACGAACTCCGTGGAGCCGCCGCCGATGTCCACGACGAGGTAGGGCTTGGCGAGGTGGTCGGTGCCGGTCAGCTCCTTGGTCGCCCCCGTGAAGGAGAACTCGGCCTCCTGGTCGCCGCTGATGACTTCCGGCTCGACGCCGAGGATGTCCAGGACTCCGCGTACGAAGTCGTCGCGGTTCTCGGCGTCGCGGGATGCGGAGGTCGCGACGAAGCGGAGGCGCTCCGCTCCGTGGCGCTTGATCACCTCGGCGTACTCGTGGCAGGCCGCGAAGGTGCGGTCCAGTGCTTCGGGGGCGAGGCGGCCCGTCTTGTCCACGCCTTGCCCCAGGCGGACGATGGTCATCCGGCGGTCCAGGTCGACCAGTTCGCCGGTCGCGGGGTCGGCGTCCGCCACGAGGAGGCGGATGGAGTTCGTGCCGCAGTCGATCGCTGCCACGCGGGTCACTCTGGGTTCTCCTCAGTCAATCGGTACTCGGCGGCTGTGGCGTTGTGCCCACCCGTTCCGCCGTGCGGAACGCCTGCCCACAACGGGGACGGCCGGGCGACCAGGGCGGGAAGGCACCGTGCGGGGCGCCTGCACGCAACGTGCCTGTTACTCCTCGGGCAGGGTCACGCAAGCGCCCTTGCGCCACCACTCCGGGAGCATCGCGATGGCCTCGTCGCCCAGGGGGTTCACTCCCGGGCCCGCGGCCAGGGAGTGGCCGACCAGGACGTGCAGGCACTTCACGCGGTCCGGCATGCCGCCCGCGCTCGGGAATCCCTCCAGGACCTCGATGGCGTCACGGCGCGCGATGTAGTCCTCGTGCGCCGCGCGGTACGCGGCGGCCAGCTCGGGGTCCGTCTTGAGCCGCTCGGACATTTCCTTCATGACGCCGTTGGCTTCCAGCGTGCCGATCGCGGACGCGGCCCGCGGGCACGTCAGGTAGTACGTCGTCGGGAACGGCGTCCCGTCCGGCAGGCGCGGCGCCGTCTCGACGACGTCCGGCTGCCCGCACGGGCAGCGGTGTGCGATGGCCCGCAGGCCGCGCGGCGGGCGGCCGAGCTGCTGCTTGAAGGCCTCGACGTCGGCGTCGGTGGGCTCGGTGCGCGGGGTGGTCGGCGGGGGCGTTTCCATGCCTGTCTTTCATGTCCTTGGGTCAGTCGTCGGGGCGGTCGGCCTTGTCGACGCCGTCCCATACGTTCGAGTACCAGGGGCGCGTGGCCGCCCCCTGGTCGGCGCGGCGGCTCTTCGTCGCCGCGGGGTCGATCACCGTGAACCCGGTCTCGCCCGGCATCACATAGTGCAGCCGGTCCCGGATCCGCTGCTCCGCGTACGCGTCGTCACGCCAGCGCGCCTTCTCGTCCTTCAGCCTCTCGACGTTCTCGCGGCGCTCGGCCTGCTCCCGGCGCTGATCGGCGATCTCGGCGCGCTGGGAGACGTACTGCCTTATCGGGTACGCGAGCGCGACGACGAGGGAGCAGAGCACAAGAGCGAGGAGGGCCGCCCGGCCGGTGAGCCGGGAGCGGCGGGCCTGGCGCTTGGTCTGGGAGCGGTAGACGCGCTCCGCGGTCTGCTCGCCGAGCAGCCGCAGCCTGGTCGCGGTGGAGAACCGGTCCCGGTCCTTCACGGCCATGTCCCCGCCTCCCGTTCACACGCGCGTACGTCCCCGCACACGGTACGGGACCGAGTACGGGGACGTACGTAACTACAGCGTGACTACGGCTCAGCCCTTGAAGCGGGGGAACGCCGAACGGCCGGCGTAGACCGCCGCGTCGTCCAGGATCTCCTCGATGCGCAGGAGCTGGTTGTACTTGGCGACGCGCTCGGAGCGGGCCGGGGCGCCGGTCTTGATCTGGCCGCAGTTGGTGGCGACGGCCAGGTCGGCGATGGTGACGTCCTCGGTCTCGCCGGAGCGGTGGGACATCATGCACTTGAAGCCGCTGCGCTGGGCCATCTCGACGGCGTCGAGCGTCTCGGTGAGCGAGCCGATCTGGTTGACCTTGACCAGCAAGGCGTTCGCGGACTTCTCCTCGATGCCGCGGGCCAGGCGCTCCGGGTTGGTGACGAACAGGTCGTCGCCCACGAGCTGGACCTTCTCGCCGAGCTTCTCGGTGATGACGTTCCAGCCGGCCCAGTCGTCCTCGAACAGCGGGTCCTCGATGGAGACCAGCGGGTACGCGGCGACGAGCTCCTCGTAGTACTCGGTCATCTCGGCGGCCGAGCGGGACTTGCCCTCGAACTCGTACTTGCCGTCCTTGTAGAACTCGGACGCGGCGACGTCGAGGGCGAGCGCGACCTGCTCGCCGGGGACGTAACCGGCCTGCTTGATGGCCTCGAGGATGAGGTCGAGCGCGGCGCGGTTGGAGTCCAGGTTCGGGGCGAAGCCGCCCTCGTCACCGAGGCCGGTCGACAGACCCTTGTCCTTCAGGACCTTCTTGAGGGTGTGGTAGACCTCGGTGCCCCAGCGCAGGGCCTCGGAGAACGACTCGGCGCCGATCGGCGCGATCATGAACTCCTGGATGTCGACGTTCGAGTCGGCGTGCGACCCGCCGTTCAGGATGTTCATCATCGGGACGGGCAGCAGGTGCGCGTTCGGGCCGCCGAGGTAGCGGAACAGCGGCAGGTCGCTGGCCTCGGAGGCGGCGTGCGCGACGGCGAGGGAGACGCCGAGGATGGCGTTGGCGCCGAGCGAGCCCTTGTTGTCGGTGGCGTCCAGGTCGAACATGGCCTGGTCGATCAGGCGCTGCTCGGTGGCGTCGTACCCGACGAGCTCCGGGCCGATCTGCTCGATGACGGCGAGGACGGCCTTCTCCACGCCCTTGCCCTGATAACGGTTGGGGTCACCGTCACGGAGTTCGATGGCCTCGAAAGCACCGGTGGACGCACCGGACGGAACGGCGGCACGACCCGTGCTGCCGTCGTCGAGGCCGACCTCGACCTCGACCGTGGGGTTGCCTCGGGAGTCCAGGATTTCCCGGGCTACGACGACGTCGATGGACGGCACGAGCATCTCCTTCTGGGATGTGACGCGGGTACGCGGGGCGTTGGCCTCGCGGACACGAGCCTAACCGGCTCCCGGACAAGAGCCAGCCGAGCGACCGCCCTGTGGACAAACCGAGAGCAAAAAGTTTCCGAACGGAACAAAGCGGTGGATCAAAAAGACCCCGCCCCGGTGCGTACGGGGGATACGCGCACCGGGACGGGGTGGACCCATGGGGACGGGGGTTGCGCCCCGAAGGGGCGCGGGGCTGTGACATCGTGCGGCTCCGCCGCGTGGGCGCGACAAGCCACGAAGCACCCGCAGCCGAACAAGACTGCCGAGGCGCCCCGCCAGAACTAGCTGAGGTGCAGCTGCTGACCCGGGTAGATCATGTCGGCGTTGTCGATGATGTCGCCGTTGAGCTTGTACACCTTGTGCCAGCCGCCCTTGACGTCCTTCTCCTCGGCGATCTTGGAGAGGGTGTCGCCCTTCTTGACCTTGTACTCGCCGTCGCCCTTCTTGACCTTCTTGCCGGTCGGGGTCTCGACGGTCTTCTTGGACTCGGCCTTCGGGGCGGGCTTCGGGGCCTCGGCCTTGGGTGCGGCCGGCGCCTCGGTCTGGGCGCTCGGCTGGCTCTGCGGCTGCTCGGCCGGCTGCTGCTGCGGCGCGCTCTCCTCGGCGCCGCCACCGCTGTACGCGGCGCCCGAGAGGCCCACGCCACAGCTCGGCCAGGCGCCCTTGCCCTGACCCGCGAGAACCTTCTCGCCGATCTCTATCTGCTGGGCCTTGGAGGCCTGGTCGGCGGTGGCGGCGTACTTCGTGCCGCCGTACGCGGCCCAGGTGGAGGCCGAGAACTGCAGGCCGCCGTAGTAGCCGTTGCCGGTGTTGATGGACCAGTTGCCGCCGGCCTCGCACTGGGCGACGGAGTCCCACTCGGAACCGGTGGCGGCGGAGGCCGATCCTGCGGCCATCAGCGGGGCGGCGACCGCGACACCGGTGACGCCGGCGAGCGTGGCGACGCGGGTGGCCTTGGACGGACGACGGTGCTTGCCCTTGCTGGAAAACAGCATGAGTGATCCCCTCACCGACGCCTACGAGGTGAGCTGTCGGGTTCGGGCCGATGAAGTTGCCCGGCCGCGCTTCTTGAGCGCGACTTAACCCCTAGCCGGTCCCAACTCCGCTCGGCAGCTTCCTCGTTCTGCTGCTGTGCGGCCGGGCCGGCGGAAACCTTGGGTCCCCCGCTCCTGCCTACGGCGCTTGACGCGACGACTGTTCCCGAACGGCCGTTGGCAGGACTAGGCGTACCGACCGGCGGGGCCCGCTGTGGCGAGCGGTCACGACCGTAGTCATGCGATCCGCCGAATTTCAAAGACGATCAGGGCTTCTGAGACCCATCTCTCACTTGCGCCAAACCGGACATTCGGCGCGAAGCGAGTGGCCGACTCTTCGTCAACTTCCCTTACTTTTCGCCCAAATCGAGGCTCTGACCGGGGAGGATGAGGTCGGGGTCGGCTCCGACGGACTTCTTGTTCTCGTCGTAGAGCGCGCTCCATCCGCCCTGCACGCCGAGGTCGTCGGCGATGGTCCAGAGGTTGTCTCCGGAGCGGACCGTGTACGTCCCGTCGGCGCCGTCCTTCGCGCGGTCGTCGCCGCGCGACGCGTGCCGCCCCGAGCCGTCGCGGTCGCCGTTCTTGGCCTGCCCGTCGTCCGCGCTGTCGCCGCGGTGCCGGCCGGAGCCCTCGCCCGCGCCGGTGGAGGGGGTGGAGTTCGGGGTGGCGGGCGAAGTGGAGTCGTTCTGCCCGGACTTGTCCGAATCACTGCCGGTGTCGCCCGACTCGTCGTGATTCTTGTCTCGGGAGTCGTCGCCGGAGTCGGCCTTTTCGGAGGGCTCCTCGGACGGCTTCTCCGAGGGCTTCTCCGAGGGCTTTTCGGTCGGCTTCTCGGAGGGCTTCTCGGACGGCTCCTCAGACGGCTTCTCCGAGGGTTCGGCCGAGTCGCCCGAGTCATCCGACCCGCTCGTGTCACTCGTGTCGCCGGACCCGCTCGTGTCGGTCGGCTCGTCCGAGGGCAGTGAGGTGATCGGGGCACCCGGGTCGACATCGGCCGGGGCGTCGTGCTTGCTCAGCCCGGCGATCACTCCGCAGCTGGGCCAGGCGCCGGGACCCTGGTCGGCCAGGACCTTCTCGGCGACGGCTATCTGCTGCGAACGGCTGGCCTGGTCGGCGTAGGGGGCGTAGTCGAGACCGCCGTACTGCTCCCAGGTCTCCTGGGACATCTGGAGTCCGCCGTAGTAGCCGTTGCCCGGGTCCAGGCTCCAGGAGCCGCCGCTCTCGCACTCCGCGAGCTTGTCCCAGGTGGCGGTGTCCGCGGCGCTCGCGCTGGTGGCGCCGAGCAGCGGGATCGCGATGGCTGATCCGGTGACACCTGCCGCGACGATGAGGGCCGGGGCTTGGCGGGGGCGTCGGTGACGACCATTACCGGAGAGCATGCAAGTGCCTTTCAGGAGACTGCAGAGGCGACTGCGGCTGCTGCGACAGCGGATGCCGAGTCGTCGGTGAACGTAGCCGCAGTCGAACAGTTGTCACAAGTCGATGCAGCGGAGATCACGTGAAAGTCACAGTCTTGACGCACCGTCAGCTCAAGGGTGCCTCAGGTGTGCTTCTGTGCGGGTGTGAACTCCACCGGCAGCGTGCGCAGTCCGCGCATGATGAGCCCGCCTCGCCAGCGCAAATCACCCGGTTCCGCCGCGAGGCGCAGGTCAGGGAGACGGCGTAGCAGGGTCGCGAGGGCGGCCTGCCCTTCGAGCCGGGCGAGCGGCGCACCCAGGCAGTAGTGAATGCCATGCCCGTATCCGAGGTGCTGGTTGTCGCGCCGGGAGAGGTCGAGCGTGTCGGGGTCCTCGAACCGCTCGGGGTCACGGTCGGCGGCGGCGAGCACGACGAGAACGGGGTCGCCCTGCGCGATGTCCTGCCCGCCGATGGTCAACGGCTCGGTGGCGAACCGCCAGGTGGCCAGCTCCACGGGCCCGTCGAAGCGGAGGAGTTCCTCGATGCCGGTCTCAAGGAGCCCCATGTCCCCTCCCCTGATGGACTCCTGGAGGCGCTCGCGCTGCTCGGGGTGGGTGAGGAGCGCGTAGGTCCCGTTCCCGATGAGATTGACGGTGGTCTCAAAACCGGCGAAGAGGAGAATGAAGGCCATCGCGGCGGCCTCGTTCTCGGTGAGGTGCTCGCCGTGGTCGGAGGCGCGGATGAGCCCCGAGATGAGGTCGTCGCCCGGTTCGAGGCGCTTGCGGTGGATGAGTTCGGCGAGATAGCCCCGCATCTTCTTCACGGAGCGCGCGACGCCGCCGCGCGGGCCGCCGCCGTGCCGGATCATCATGCCCGCCCAGTCACGGAAGTCGTCCTGGTCCTCGCGCGGGACGCCGAGCAGATCGCAAATGGCGTAGATGGGGAGGGGAAAGGCGAAGTCGTGAATGAGGTCGGCCTCCCCCTTCTCCGCGAACCGGTCGATGAGGTGGTCGGTCAGCTCCTGCACGCGGGGCGCGAACTCGGCGACGCGGCGGGGGGTGAAGGCCTTCGACACGAGGCGGCGGAGGCGGGTGTGGTCCGGCGGGTCGATGTTGAGCAGATGCGTCATCAGGTTGGCGCTGCGCTCGCCCGGGATGCCGGTCTTGCTCTTGGCGTGGGCGGGTTCGCCGTGATGCGCCGGATTCTTGCTGAGCCGCTGATCGGCGAGGGCCTGCTTGGCATCGACGTACCGGGTGACCAGCCAGGCCTCCACGCCACTGGGCAGCGCGGTCCGGTGCACGGGCGAGTTCTCACGCAGCCAGGCGTAGGCGGGGTAGGGGTCGGTGGCGAACTCCCAGGTGAAGAGTTCCGGCTGCGGGGTGGCGGCTCCTGCGGGGCAGGCGGCGGGCGGCTGGTCTTGCATGGGGTCGACGGTATCCCTAGGCGGGGTCCGGCTCCTGGCCGGTCGGGCGGAGGAGCCCTTTGAGGCGTTGCCCGGCCATGGGGTCGCCGTCGGCCTTCGCGATACGGAAGTAGTGGACCGCGAGGTGCTGGTGGACCTGCCCGAGGAGGGCGGCGGTCCCGGGCTCGCCCGCGTCGGCGGCGGCCGTGAGATGAGGAACCGCTTCCGCGTAGGCGAGGCGGATGGCGAGGAGGCGGCCCAGCGCACCGGCGGCGCGGGTGCTTCCGAGATCCGCGGCCTTGCGGTACCAGTCCTCGGCGGCCGCCGTGTCCCCTTCCTCCTCGGCGAGGAGGCCGAGCCACCCCATGGCGGGGACGTCCCCGCTCGCGGCCTGGGGGGTGAGGGTCAGCCGGAAGGCGGCCACAAAGCCGTCCAGTTCGGCCACGTCATGGGGCTGAAGATCGCGGTGCGCACGGACCCACACCTTGTCCGGCACCGGCCCCGTCAGGGGCGAGCGGTTCGCGTCCGCGATCAGGGAGCCGTACGCCCGCCAGGTGCCGGGCCACTCGCCCGGTACTAGCAGTCCGGTCACTCCGTGCCGGGGCTCGGTGGCCCAGGCGAGCGCCTCCTCGAAGCTCTCGCTGCCGGCGTCGGCCGCCTCCGGGCCGTACGCCTCCTGGACCTGGCTCAGCAGCTTCGGTGTGACGCCCCGGGTGAGCCCGCACCGCGCGAGATCGATCGCGGCGCGCACCAGGAGGTGCCCCAGCGGATTCCTGCGGGCCGCCCTGCGCCACTCGTCCCACAGCTCCGGGCCGACCGCCAAGTACTCGGTGACGCCCCGTTCCCCGCGCCACCGCGCGGCGTCCACGAGGCGAGGGTCAGCCGCCTCCGCGAGCCGCGCGAGCTCCGGTTCGCTCCAGCGGGAGTTCAGCTGGACCCAGGCCACACCGCTGAGGAGACGGGACGCGGGACCGCGGCCGAACCGATGGGTCTCGTACGCCTCGTCGCTCATGGTGGCCAGGACGAGCACCTTCTCGCCGACGAGCTGGGCCAGCAGGCCCGCGGTGAGGCCGTGCCTGCCGAGGTGGCCGTCCAGGTCGTCGAGCCAGACGACGTACGTGCCCAGGGGGTCGTGGCCCCGGAGTTGGGCAGGGAGGTCGTGCAGGTTCGTGCCCGGGTGCGGGGCGTAGACCCGGCCCTCGTCGCTCACGGTCTGGTGGAGTGCCGCCCAGGCCGCCGTCGTCTTGCCGGAGAGAGGTTCGCCCGTGACGACGACGAGGCCGCCGAGGAGCACGGCCTGCGTGACCATGGCCGTCAGTTCCTCGTCGCAGTCACGCGGAACGTAGGGATGCCGGCCGGGATCGTCGTCGAACTGCCGCGCGGGGCGGATGCCGAGGGCTTGGGGACGCAGCTGGTCGATGCGGGGCCAGCTGTCCGCGAGGGCGTGGGCCGGCGGGGTGCCGTAGTGGTTGTGCTGCACGCCGATGGCCGGGGCGCTGAAGTTCCCCCTGCTGAAGTCGATGTGGTCCTGCGATTCGGCATGGTGGTGAAGGGTGACCGCACCGATGGAACCGGACCGGACAAGGCCGCCGGAGACGAAGTCACCGGACACGGCGTTGCGGACGAGGGAGGGCCCAGAGACGGGGCGCTCGTCGTCCGGCCCCAGCCTGAACTCGGCCACGATCGCCTGGACTTCAGGGATCGTCTCCGGCTGTTCTCGCATGAGGCGGCTCAGACGGACGCGCCATTCCAGCGAGACGCGAGCCGCTGTCGTCCTGTCCCCGTCAATCCGCTCGGCTCTGGACTCGGTCAGCCTCGACTCCCAGGCCACGCGCCCCGCCATCTGGAACAACAACGTGAAGCGCGCCCGCACCACTTCCCAGCGGTCGGAGACCATCGCGTCGATGATCGCCCGCCGCCCCGAAGCCGCCAGTTCCTCCAACTCCGGTTCCACGCAAGCCCCTATGCGTCGACGACAGCCCTACCGCAACGGTACTAAGGCCCCGCCCTCCGTCTACTCCGTCTGCCCCGTCTCCTCCTCCAGCACATCCGTCCCCGCCCGCAGCGATTTCAGGTACGTCACCGCATCCATGTCCCCCGCCTCCGCGCCCTTGGTCAGCCAGTGGCGGGCGCGGTCGCGGTGCAGTTTGCCCAGCGTGACGTACGCGTCCTCCATGCCCGCCTCCGCGGCGATCTCCAGGTAGTGGATCGCCTCCGCCTTGGCGCCGCGGTCGGCGAGGATCTGGCCCAGGCCGTGGCCGGCACGGGGGTCGCCGAGGGCGGCGGCCTTGCGGTACCAGCTCTCCGCCTCCGACACGTCGCCGTCCCAGTGCGCGAGGGCCGCCAGCCCGTTCATCGCGATCAGGTCCCCGTCGTCGGCGCGCGGGACCATCACGGCACGGAACGCGGCGACAGCCGTCTCGACGTCGAGCCGGTGCGTGCGCGCTCCGGCCACCGCCGTGCCCCACACCTGGTCCGGCACGGGCTCCGCCTCGGGCGACCGGACGGCGTCCGCGACGAGCGATCCGTACGCCCGCCAGGTGCCCGGCTGCCCGCCGCGCACGAGGAGTCCGGTGACTCCGTGCCGGGTCGCGGCCGCCCAGGCCAGGGCCGCCTCGAAGTCCTCCCCCGCGAGGTCCACCTCGCCGTAACCGGCACACGTCTCGCGCAGCAGGACCTCCGGGACGTCCGACGTGATCCCGCACCGGGCGAGGTCGACGGCCGCGCGCACCACGAGGTGCCCGAGGGGGTGCCGTCGGCGGGCCCTGCGCCACTCGTCCCACAACTCGGGGCCCAGCGCGAGGAACTGGGTGATGCCGCTGCCGCCGCGCCACTCACGGGCATCCACCAGGCGCGGGTCCTCGAACGCCGCGAGGCGTGCCAGCTCCGCCACGCTCCATCGGCAGCTCAGCTGGACGGTGCCCGCGCCGCTCAGGGCACGGGAGTTGGGGCCGCCGCCGAAGCGGTGGGTGTCGTAGTCGTCGTCGTTCATCGTGGCGACGACGAGCACCTTCTCCTGGGTGAGCTGAGCCAGCAGACCCGCGGTGAGGCCGTGTTCGCCGAGGTGTCCTGCCAGGTCGTCGAGCCAGACCAGGCACCCGCCCTCGGGATCACGGCCCCGAAGCTGGGCCGGGAGGTCCCGCAGCTCGGTGCCCGCCTGGGCGACGTACATCCTGACGTCGCTGCGTACGTTCCTGCGGAGTACCGCCCAGGCCGTCCTGGTCTTGCCCGAGAGCGGTTCGCCCGTGACGACGACGAGGCCGCCGCCCCGCAGGGCGCTCTTCACCAGGCGGTTGAGCTCGCCGTCGCAGTCCCTCATGACGTACGGCGGGACGCTCGACTCGCCGTCGAGCCGCCGCGTGGGGTGAACGCCGAGGTCGAGGCGGCGGAGCCGACCGATGGGGGGCCAGTCGGCAGCCGTCGCGCGGGCCGTCGGCGACGGGGCTCCGTAGTGGTTGTGCTGGACGCCGATGGCGGGGCCGTTGAAGGTGCCATCGCGGAAGTCGATGTGGTCCTGGGCGGTGCCGGGGGCGGCGTTGACGGTGAGCGAGTCGATGCGGCCCGACTGAATGACCGTGCCGTCCGTGACGCCGCCCGACACGGTGTTGCGCACCTGCGGGCCGCCGTCCGCGAGCGGCGCGAACTCGGCCACGATGCTGCGGAGTTCGGTGACCGAGCTGGGGTTGGACACCAGCAGGCGCGCAAGCCGCCCTTGCCACTTGCGCGCTCGCACCGCTGCGGGGTCGGGCCCCCGGGCGCTGAGCCAGCCCTCGCTCAATCCCGCGTCCCCGAGGTGATGCGCCACCCGAGCGGAGACTTCCGCCCACTTGTCGGTCCGGGAAGCCGCCATCAGCGCCTCGGCCGCGGACGCCGCAAGCTCCTCCAACTCCGGTTCCACACAAGCCCCCACGCATCTCGAACAGCCCTACCTCAAAGGTACTAAGCCCCCGCCCTCTCAGCGGCCCGAACCGCATCCCGATAAGCCCGCGCGGCAACCCGCAGCGCCGCCTCCGGATCAACCCCGTCCGCCTCGGCCCGCAGAGCCAGGGCAAGCAGCTCATAGCCGACGCCCTCCCCCGAAGGCACCGTCACCTCAAGCCCCGCGGTCCGCACCCGCGAGGCCAGCTTCGCCGCCAGTGCGAGGCCCGGCTGGCCCAGCGGGATGCCCTCCGTCACCGACGAGCGCTGCTTCTCCTGCGCCTTCGTGCGCAGCCAGTGCGCCTTGACGTCCTCGGGGGTGTCCGCCGAGTCGTCGCCGAAGACATGCGGGTGGCGGTGGATGAGCTTGTCGACGATGCCGCCCGCCACGTCGTCCACGGAGAAGGGGGACTCCGGGTCCTCCTCGGCGATACGGGCGTGGAAGACCACCTGGAGCAGGACGTCCCCGAGCTCCTCCCGCAGCTCGTCCCTGTCGCCCTCCTCGATCGCCTCGACCAGCTCGTACGCCTCCTCGATCCCGTACTTCGCCAGGCTCTTGTGCGTCTGCTGGGACGACCAGGGGCATTCGCCCCGGATCTGGTCCATGACCTGCACCAGGTCCAGGAGCCGCGCGCCCGGCAGGTCGTACGACGCCGGGAGCAGCTCCAGGTCCGGCATCGCGATCCGGCCCGATCCCGCGAGGCGGGCCAGGCCGTCCGTCAGGGGGCGGTCGCCCTCGGCCGTGGCGATGACCAGGACCGTGCGGCCGCCGGCGCAGGCGTCCACCAGTTCCTGGGCCGTGGGCGACGCCTGCTCCACGCGCACGCCCGCCTCGCGCAGATACGGCAGCTGCGGATGCGTCGCGTCGGCGCACAGCACCGCGTCCGCCCCGTGCAGGGCCTGCCAGGCGGGCCAGGAGAGCAGGCCGGGGGCCACCCGGTGGCTGGTGGTGAGGAGGATGACGCGGCCGGGGGCGTCGGCCGGGGGCGTGGTTTCGTTCACCCGTCGAACGTAACCCACGGCACTGACAGCACTACTGCCTACGCCTGCTCGGGCCCCGCCGCCCCGTCCCCGGACACATCGCGCACCCACGGCGTCTTGGTGTCGGCGCGCTTGGACTTCTCGACGTCCCACGTGCCGTACCGCGGGTTCAGGTCGACGTCCAGCTTCTTGGAGGCCGCGGAGAGCGCCTTCCAGAAGGCCGCCTGGCCCTCGGGGGAGTTCATGTCCGCGCCCAGGGTCTTGGCCAGCTTCTGCGCCTCGATCTCCGTACGGAGGCTGTCCTCCAGGCGGGACGGGGCGACGCTGTACTGCTGCAGCCAGCCCTGTTCGAGGGCCTTCTTGCCGCCGGCCTGCTGTTCGAGGCCCGCTCTCATCGTCTGGATCTCGCGGCGGGACACGTCCACGCCCGCGTCGGTCGCCGCCCGGTGCAGGACCTTGTCCAGGACCATCGTGTGCAGCGTGCTGCGGGTGAGGCCGCCGGACTTGGCGATGGCCTGCTCGTACTGCTGGTCGTCCGGGACGGCGGCGCGCTGCGCGTCGCGCACCTCGTTCACCCGGCCCTCCAGCTGCGCGACCGTGATGCGGTCGTCGCCCACGACGGCCGCGGCACCGGGGTGGGCCTCGCTGCCGCAGGCGGTCAGGAGCGGGGCCGCGGCGATGGCGGCTACGGAGAGGGCGAGCGCGGTGCGACGGCGGCGGTGCAAGGAAGCCTCCCGAGGAGATTGTGCGGCGGTGCACAAAGTCTTGCGGTGATCGATGTTAGGCAGTGGTCGGTCTATCGGCCACCTATTCGACCAACGATTCCGCAAGAGTTCGGGCACCCACGCCCGTCGGCCCGTCACTACCCGCGCACTTGTCCGAGCCACTGCAACGTACGCCGGATCTCCGCCGGGAACGGATGACCGACCCCGTGCATCCGCTCGGCGTCCAGGAGCAGCCGCGCCAGGGTGTCGTGGGCGGCCGGGCGGTCGCCGAGGGCGAGGAGCAGGTGGCCGATGCGGCGGCGGATCTCCAGGGGGCGTTCGCGGTCGTCGGAGGCGTAGCGGTTCTCGTAGTACGGGAGGAGCGCGCGGTACTCGGCGAGGGCCGCCGCCGGTTCGCCGAGCTGCTCCAGGCACTGCGCCGCCTCGTAGCGGAACTGGAGGGAGTGCGGGTCGGCCTGGCCCGACTCGGCGGCGCGTTCGTCGGCGAGGCGGCGCAGTTCGGGCAGGGCGCGGCGGTACTGGCCGTCGTCCATCAGCGTCGCGGCGTACTGCTTGCGCAGGGAGCGGACCACCGGGGAGTGCTCGCCGTGCTTGGCGGCGGCCGCGGGCAGGATCGAGCCGAGGATGTCGACCGCCTGCGTGATGCGGCCCTCGCCGAGCAGCCGCTTGACCTCGTCGACCGCGTGCACGACGTCCGTCTGGCTGCCGGGACTGCCGGGGCCCTGGCGCTGGTCGGGCTGGTTCGGCGGGAGGGCCGGGGCCGACGCCGGTGTCGCCGCGCGGTCGGGCCACGGGGCCTGCGGGCGCAGGAACGGGCGGGTGGGGTCGAGCGGGCCGCCGGTGGGGATGGAGCGCGCGGGGAGCAGCGGGGCGAGTTCCTCGTAGACCTCCTGGGCGCTGCCGTGGCGGTGCTGGGGGTCCTTGGCGAGCAGGCGCAGGACCAGCTGTTCGAGGGCCTCGGGGATCTCGGCGCGCAGCCGGCGGACCGGGAGCGGCGGTTCGTAGAGGTGGCGGTGGAGCACGCCGAGCGCGGTCGAGCCGGAGAACGGGACGTCGCCGCTGAGGAGTTCGTGGAGCAGGACGCCCAGGGCGTAGAGGTCGGTGTACGGGCCCACCGCGCCGCCCATCGCCTGCTCGGGCGCCATGTAGGCGGGGCTGCCGATGGGTGAGCCGGTGTGGGTGAGGCGGGTGGTGTCGGTGTCCATCACCGAGGCGATGCCCAGGTCGAGGATGGAGACCGTGCCGTCCTGCTTGACCATCACGTTCCGCGGCTTCAGGTCGCGGTGCACGATCGGCACGGCGTGCACCGCGGAGAGCACGGCGCACAGCTGCGCGGCGATCGCGACGGCCCACTGCCAGGGGTAGGGGTCGTGTTCGGCGAGATGGTCGCCGAGGTCGGCCCCGTCGACGTACTGCATGACGAGGTAGAGGTCCTCGCCCTCGGTGCCCGCGTCATGGACGGTGACCAGGCCCGGGTGGTCGACCTGTGCGGTGACGCGGCATTCGCGTACGAAGCGGCGGCGCAGCTCATCGGCCTCGGCGCCCGCGACCCGGTCGGGGCGCAGGAGCTTGACCGCGACGCGGCGGTCGAGGCGTTGGTCGTACGCCGTCCAGACCTGGCCCATGCCGCCCTGGCCGATGAGCGTGGAGAGTTCGTAGCGTCCGGCTACGACGCGGCCCCCGATCCCCAGTGTCACGGTCAGCTGCCGCCTTCCTGCTTGCGCAGGTAGTCACTGAGCTCGTCGAGCTCGGCCTGTACTTGGTGGATGCGGGCCGGTGCGGGACGCGTGGGCGGCGGCGGTGTCTGCTGCGTCGGCGGCTGGTGCAGCTGCGTGGGCTGGAGGTGGACGGGGGCGGGGCCCTGCTGCTGCGGATAGCCGTAGGCGGTCTGCGGCTGCTGCGGTACGTAGCCCGTGAACTGCGGTCGGCGGTACGGGCTGAAGTGGCGTATGTCCGCGAACAGGTAGTAGGCGACGGCCGCCACCAGCGTGCTCAGGAGGATCACCATGCCCGCGTTGCCGGGACCCTGGAACTCGTCGGCGCCCGGGTCGACGCCGATCAGCACGACGGCCGTCACGTCGAGCGCGGCCACGATCCCGAACAGGACCCAGTCGTAGGACTTGCGGGTCACGATCGCGAGCCGCAGCAGCGCGCCCCACGCCGCCAGGCCGCAGGTCACGACGGCGAGGACCACGAACAGCACGCGCAGCGTCACATGGGTGCCGCCGGAGGGCGGCGGCGGTTGCTGCGGCGCGTAGCCGTGGCCGTGCATGGCTGCTCCTGGTGCCTGATGCAGCCGTACGCGCCCACGGGCGAACGCACGGCCGGAAGTCGGAATACGAACGGATGCAGATTCGAGCGTATAGGCCGACAGGGAGAACCGGTCCCGGGTTGTACCGAACCGTTGCCGTACTGGTCACGTCCTGATCGCGGCCCGGTCCGGAACCCGGTCGCCTCACTCCGGCGGAAGCGTCCCGTCCGTCAGTCCGTCGTGCAGCCCCCGCACCAACTGCTCGCCCAGGCGGCCCGCGAGGCGCAGGCTGTCCTCGAAGGCGGCGAGCGCGCGGAACCGCTCTCCGTAGCCGTGCTGTCCGTCGAGCGGCAGGCGGGGCACCTGGAGGCGGCGGATGTCGAGCCGGGCAGCGGTGGACGCGTAGCTGCTGGCCTGGCGGTTGTTGGCGGTGCCGCGCAGGAATCCGGCGAGGAACCACGGGTCGATGGCGGCCGGGTCGGGCCGCAGGAGGGTGAGGCCGCGGCCGAGCACCGCGCCCGCCGTGGCCTCGTCGACGACGCGGGCCGCGGTGCCGCCGCCGGAGACCGGGATGACCACATCGCCGGTCTCGGTCACCACGGAGTCGCCGCCGACGCCCGCCTGGTCCTCCAGCGGGTCCGCCGCTCCGGAGGGTGCCGTTCCGGCGAGCACGTCGTGCTCGGTGAGCACCGGGGCGCCGGGTGCGCCCGAGCCGGTCCCGGTACGCAGCAACAGGGCTCCCGCGCGGGCGAGTTCGCCCACTGTGGTGAGCGGCCACCGGACGGCATCGGTGATCTCTGCGGGCTGCGGCAGCAGATCGGCGGTCCGCCGCACCGCGTCACCGAGCCGTTCGCGCACCGCCGTCAGCTGCTCGGTGCCGCCGCCCGCCGCAGGTGGCGGCAGGCGCCGGGCGGGGGCCAGGTCGACCTCGTCGTCGAGGAGTTCGAGCACCGGTACGGCGCGGGCGAGACCGGGCCGCTCGTCGAGGGTGCCGTGCCTCTCGAAGTGGCGCCAGACGTCGAGGACGGCATCCTGCACCGGGCGCCAGGCCTGCCGGTCCCTGCCGTCCGGGGCGGCGAGCCCCGCCGTCTCGACCAGGAGCAGTTCGGGCGAGGCCGGTGTGTTCGGCGCGGGGCGGCTCAGGACCCAGATGTGCAGCGGGATGTTGTACGGGGGCGCGGCGCCCGCGGGCAGCGCGAGCACGGCGCGCAGGGCACCGCGGCGCAGGAGATCGGCGCGCACCCGGCGCCCGGAGCGGCGGGACGCGGCGGCGGGCGGCATCAGGACGACGGCGGTGCCGCCGTCCTTGATGCGGGCCAACGCGTGCTGGACCCAGGCGAGTTCGGACTCCGTGCGGGCCGGGAAGCCGTACTCCCAGCGGGGGTCGTAGGCGAGTTCGTCGTGCCCCCAGTTGCGTTCGTTGAACGGCGGGTGGCACAGCACGGCGTCGGCCCGCTCGTCGGCGAAGGCGTCCGCGCGCAGGGTGTCGGCGGCGGCGCCGCGCACGGTGGCGTCGGAGTGCAGGGCGAGCCTGAGCGCGGTGAGGGCGGCGAGCTCGGGGGCGACGTCCTGCCCGTACAGGCGCTGTTCGGGGCGGGGCGGGACGGCGCGCAGCAGGGCTCCGGTGCCGCAGGCCGGGTCGAGGACGGTCCGCGCGGGGCCCGCCAGCGCGGCCATCAGCTCGGCGGGGCCTGCCGGAGTGAGCGTGTACTGGCGGGGGTTGGCGTCGATGTGCCGGCCGAGCAGGAACTCGTACGCCTGCCGTGCGCCCAGCTCGGCGGCGAGTTCGGCGACACCTCTCAACAGCGGGACGGAGAGCAGCAGTTCGGCGGCCCGCGGGATGCGCACGGCTCCCGGACCGGCCCCGAAGCGCGGGGCGAGCACCCCTTCCAGCTCCCCCGGAAGCAGCTCCGCCATCCGCTCGTCCGACACCGCGCTGACCTTGAGCCAGCCGGGATGGCGATCGCGTACGAGAAGCAGCGCGCAGCCCGCGTGCAGCAGGGCGGCGACCGGGCCCGCCGGGTGTCCCGCGAGCTGCTGCCAGACCTTCTCCCGGAGCGGGACCTCGCCGAGTTTGCCCTGGGTGCGCAGCCACTCCTCGACCGCGGTGAGCGCGAAGGAGGGGCTGGTCTCGGTGCCGCCGACGGGCTTGGGGAAGTCGGCGTGCCTGCGGCGCCAGTTGCTGACGGCGGCGCGGCCGACCCCGGCGAGCCGGGCGATCCCGGCGGCGGTCACCTCTGTCGCGTTGTCCCGCACCGAACCGGCTCCCCTCAGTCCCCTGCCCCCACCGCGCGTGGTCGCGTCGCGGCGCTGTGGCGCCGAGCATACCCGCGCATGCGGAACCGCCCGCTTCACGGCGTTAACCCACCGCCCACTCAATCTCATGTTGACTCGGTTCACAGGCTCTGCTGAGATGGCGTCAGCACTTTGACGAGCTCCTGTGGGGGGAACTTCCATGCATCGCACCACTTTTGTCGCCGTCTGCCTCGCCGCAGCGGCGACCTTCGGCCTGACGGCCTGCGGCACCGAATCCGGCAACGCCGGGGACAAGGCCGGGGACAAGACCGAGAAGGCCGAGCCCAAGGGTCCGTTCGCCGGGATGTCCGGCGCCGAGATCGCCGACAAGGCCGTCAAGACGACCTCGGACGCCAAGTCGCTCCGCATCGCGGGCAAGGTCACGGACGAGGAGACCGGTCTGGACTCGATGGACATGGCCCTCGACACCAGCGGCAAGTGCGCGGGCGAGATCAGCACGACCGACGAGGGCTCGATGGAGCTGATCGTCCCGGGCGGCACCGTCTACATGAAGTACGACGAGAAGTTCCTGCGCGCGCAGAGCAAGGGTGAGCCCGCCGCCGACACCCAGGCCGCGGTGGACATGCTCGCGGACCGCTGGGTGAAGACGAAGGCGACGAGCTCCGACGCGAAGGACATCGCCGGGTTCTGCGACCTCGACGTCCTGCTCGCCGACTTCAAGGATGTCAACTCCGCGGCCCGCAGGGGCGGTACGACCACGGTCGACGGCACCCCGGCGATCAAGCTCACCGAGAACGACGGCAAGGAGAAGTACACGCTCTATGTCGCCACGGAGGGCAAGCCGTATCTGCTGAAGGTCGACCAGACGACCGGCGGGAAGCCCGAGTCCATGACCTTCAGCGACTACGACAAGCCCGTGAGGACGACGCCGCCCACCGGCGACGTCCTCGACCTGGACAAGCTGACGGGCTGAGCCTCGCCCGGGCTCCTGCGAGCGCCACTGCACGGGTCCGGCGGCGAAAGCGAACGCGTGTGCCCGTATTCATCTTTGGAGGTGACCGCAGGGGGAGATGGGTGCGGGTGTACGGGTCGCGTACGTATGGTCGTCGGCGGCAGGGCGGACCATGACGTAGGCGGGGACGAGGCATGACGGGGACTGAGGGTGTGGGGGCAATTGGGCATGCCCGGTACACGTACCGGTTACGGGTGTCATCCACCGCAGAGTCGGCGCTGCTGGCGGAGTGGGACCGCTGCCGCTGGATCTGGAACGAGTGCGTGGCCAAGTCGAAGGCCACCCACCGCCACAACCAGGCCCATCCCGAGTCCAAGCGGACCTGCGGCCCGGCCCAGCTCGACAAGATGCTCACTGATGCCCGCGCCTCCATGCCGTGGCTGTGGGAAGGATCCTCGGTTCCCCAGCAGCAGATCATCCGCGACTTCGGCCGCTCCCGGGCCAAGGCCCTCAAAGACATCAAGGAGCGGCTGCCGATGCGGCAGCGGGCTGGGATGCCTGGCTACAAGAAGAAGCACGACGCGGCGCCGACCCTGAACTACACCCGGCGCGGCTTCCAGTTGAGGGACGGCCGTCTGCAGTTGGCAGGCGGCCTCGTACTCACCGTGGTCTGGTCGCGCGGGCTGCCCGCCGACCCGCCCAGCGTTCGCGTTTACCGCGACAGCCTCGGTCACTGGTACGCCAGCTTCGTCGTGCCCGCCGCCCTCGAACCGCTGCCGGCCACGGGTGCGGTGCTCGGCGTGGACTGGGGCGTGACGGAGGTGGCGACCACTGCCTCCGATGCGCACGACCTGCCGCATGCCGAACCCGGCAAGCAGGCCAAGGCGAGGCTGAGTCGGTACGACCGGATGATGGCCCGCCGCAAACCGAAGAAGGGGCAGCCCGCCTCTCAGGGCTACAGGGAGGCGAAACACCTGCGGGTGAAGGCGCACAAGAAGGTCGCGCGCCAGCGTCAGGACACCGGCCGCAAGTGGGCCAAGAGAGCGGTCCGCGACCACGATGCCCTGGCGGTGGAGGATTTCAGGCCCCGGTTCCTGGGGAAGACCACGATGGCCCTGAAGGCCGCGGACGCCGCCATCGGCGCCACCAAGGCCGCTCTGCTCGAGATGGGTCGCAAACACGGGCGGGACGTCCGCCTGGTACATCCCGCATACACCACGATGGACTGCGCGCAGTGCGGAGCGAGAGCCAAGCACACACTGCCGCTGGGTGAACGCACCTACACCTGCACCGCCTGCGAAGCCGTGTCCTCCAGGGACAAGAACTCCGCATGCGTGATGCTCCACCGGGCTGGTCTCCTCCCGGCTGGTGTCGAGGGCGGAAGACCTCCTGGAGCGCTGCTCCAGGAGGCGGCCTGAACCAGGAATCCCCTCCCTTCAGGGAGGGGAGGATTCAAAGCACGTGCCGCACCCACACGTTCGGCTCGACGTACACCGCGTACCCGCGCTCCGGCTCGCAGCGCACCGGCACCAGCGCGCCCGGCACCTCGACGGTGCCCGCCGTGTCGAACGGCAGCCCTGTCCAGGCCCGCCACTGGGCGGTCGAGCCGGACACCGTCATCGACGCGGGCGCCACCTTCTCGATCGTGCCGCCCGCCCGCACATGCACCCGCAGCCACGGGTCCGCGGGCAGACCGTCGTCCCGCTTGCGCTGTGCGTAGGTATCGATCTGGGCGGCCGGTTCGAGGTGCTTGGCGTTCGGCCGGACCGGGGCGACGACCTCGCTGTAGCCGCGGGCCCGCGCATTCTCGCGCATCGCGCCGAGCATCCGCCCGGACACGCCCTGGCCGAGGTACTCCTTGGCGATGGTGATCTCGATCGCGCTCACCGTGTCGGGCTTCCTGCCGTGCCGCAGGTCGGAGAACGCCCACAGCATGACCTGGTCCCAGCCACCGTCCGGCAGCTCGCCGCGGTCGTCGGCGCGCAGCGCGAACGGCACGCTGAACGCCTTCGCGGCGACCTCGCCCCGCTCGTCCGTGGCGACCAGGACGTACTCGGGAAAGTCCGTGACGATCCGCCCGATCATCGACCAGGCGATCGGGTCGTTCCCGATGAACTCCGGCCAGGTGTCTTCCATCTGCCAGAGCGGCGAGGCGAGTTCGGGGCGCTCGGCCAGGGTCGTGATCTTGAGGTCCATGCCGGGGACGCTAGCGGGCGCGGACCCACCTGTTAAGTGGTTTTCCGCGCCCGGCGGCGTTCAGTGCGCGTGGAAGCGGTCAGCGCGCCCGGGCCGGCCTCCGCCGCGCGATGCGGGCGGTGCCCTCGAAGTGACCTCACACAGGGCGTCTCTGCTGTTTCCCGGCTCTGACAGATCCGGGCAGACCAGTGTGTGGACCCTCCTGCGCGGCTCTGGCTGCCATCCGCCGGTGCTGCACGCCGGGCTCCGCGACCCGTCCCTCGTGACGGTCTACGACGCTGAATGCTCATGGTCACGAGAGGACGACTTCTTTCTGTCCGTTGTCAACGAGCCCCCCGGCTCGCGGTCCCGGTCAGCCGTACATCGCCACGCGGTACAGAGTCGCAAGCGCGTCGTCGATGGGATGGGGCTGCGGCCTGCCGGAGGAGTCGAGCCTGTTCCACCTCTGCAGGTTCACCGCGACCGCCATCTGCCGCTTGCCGTCGGCACGGGTCATGGCCAGCGCTCCACCACCCCAGACCGTGCCGCCATGGCCCCAGAAGGTGCCCTGACCGGGACCCTCCATCGGGTGCAGGCCAAGGCCGTAGTCGATCATCTTTCCCTCTTGGGAGATCACCGGGCCGGTGCGTTGCATCTGCGCCAGCGACGACGGACTGACGATCTCGCCCGCCAGCAGCATGCCGTAGAAGCGGTTGAGGTCCGCGACGGTCGATATCAGCGAGGCCGAAGGGCCCGCGTATGACATGTCGAAGACGCTGTAGTCGCGCGGCGGGTCGAGCTTGCCGAACCATGCCTCGTAGAGCTGCGAGTGCGACCCGTCGACGTACGGTCCGGCGGGGAATTCGGTGTCCCGCAGCCCGGCGCGCTCGATGACGTTCCGGGTGATGTACCGCTCGGCCGTGGTGCCGGTCACCTGTTCCAGGAGTTGGGCCAGGAGCAGGTAGTTGGTGTTGGAGTACAGGCCCGGGGTGCCGCCCGGGGCGCCGAAGGCGGGTGCGGTGACCCCCATCTCGATCAGCTCGGTGGGGTCGAACCGCGTGAACCGGTGGTCGTCCATGCTCTGGGGACCGGTGCCCGCGAGGTCGGGGTACGCCTTGAAGGAGGGGTAGGCGTACGGGAGGTACTCGGCGAGGCCGCTGGTGTGGTTGATCAGCATCCGCACCGTGATCGTGTCGCCGCGTTCTCCGGGGACCAGTTTCGGGAGGTACTGGCCGATCGGTGTGTCGAGACCGATCTGACCGCTCTCGGCCTGTTGCAGGACCGCAGCGGCGGTGAAGGTCTTGGTGATGCTGCCGATGCGGTGCCGCATGTCGGCGGTGACGGGGCGGCCGGTGGCGACCCCGGCGACCCCGGCGGCGCCGCGCCAGACCTGGTCGCAATCCCGCACCTCGGCGAACAGGCCCGGCATCCCGGCGCGGTGGACGTTTTCCAGGGCGGCATTCAGCTCAGCGGGATCCAGCGGGTTCCTCACGACATGCATCCTTTCGTCATCCCCGAGGTGAGCTCCACGTCAGTCACCTCACCCGGGTAACAGGGCACGAATGGCATCCCGGCCCGCCCGGCATACCCATGCCCTCATGATGCACGCGGTGCGTGCATCATCAAGTGCATCGGTAGGATGAGATTGGGTGAGAGGAGCAAGATGGCAGGCCGAAGGCGTTGGTCAACCGAAGAGATCCTGGATGCGGCGGCGGAGCTGCTGCGCACGGGCGACGCGGATTCGTTCAGCGTGCGCAAGCTGGCCGCGGCCCTCGGGACCGATTCCTCCAGCCTCTACCGGCACTTCCGCAGCAAGACCGAACTGCTGCGCGCGGTCGCCGACCGGATTCTGCTGGCCGCGATGGACGACTACCGCCCCGAGGGTGACTGGAAGCAGCGCATCACGTCCCTGGCCCTGCATGTGAGAGAGGCCTTCGGGCGGCAGCCCCAGCTCGCCGCCGTCTGGGGGCGCTACGCATCAAGCGGCACCGGTTCCCGGCTGGCCATGGAAGAGGTGCTGCACGCCCTACGCACGTCGGGGCTGCCCGACGAGGAGATCCCGGCGCGCTACCACCGCATCACGGTCCTCATCACCGCGTTGATCGCCTCCGAGGCCGGGATCAGCGCCATCACCCCCGAAGAGTACGAACAGGGCATGGAGCTGTTTCGCGTGGCGGCTCTTGGCGCCGACCCTGAACGCTTCCCGACCCTGGCCCACTTCGCCCGCGACGTCCGCCCCCTCGGGGTAGACCGCCGCGCAGCGTTCGAAGAGATCCTCGCAGCCCAACTCGCCCACATCGAGGCCACAATCCGTCCGAGCTAGCCGACCGGCTCGGGAGTGTAGGCAAACGATCGTTTGCCTACAGATGCCGGACGGCAGGGCGGTAACCGCGTGGACCGAGGTCACAGCTGTCCCGGACTGCGCCGCGAGCCCGTGGACGCCGGGGACGGAGAGTTCCTGGTGATCGCTCGCGCCTGAGGCCTCAGCTCCGGTTCATCCACCGCACTGCTGCACCATCATCTGCTTGTCCGCGGCCGTCACCGGCATCTCGTACTTGACGGCGACCTGAGCGAAACGGACCGCGTACGCGCACCGGATCGACTTGTTCGGCGGAAGCCAGGAGGCGGGGCCGGAGTCACCCTTGGCCGAGTTGGCTCGCCCCTCGACCGGGATCAGATTGAGCACGTCGTTCGCGAGCTGTTTGCGCTTGCTCTCCGGCCAGCGCGACGAACCCATCTGCCAGCTGTACGACAACGGCACCACGTGATCTATCTGCACTTCGGCGGCCTTCTCCTTGCGCCACTCGATGGTCGTGCCGGTGTACGGATCGTGCAGTGTCATGGCGATGGCCACGCAGTCGGATCCGGATCGGAAGCGGAGGTTCTGGCCATCGCGGCGAATAAGATCATTTCGAGTGTCACACCCGTTCCGCGCCAGCGGCACGCCGTCGGCCGTGTCCATCCATGCGTAGCCGAACTCGCCCCGGTCGTATCCCGTCCTGGGTCCCCGTCCCTTCGTGGACAAGCCTTCGATGAGCTTGCGGGAAGCAGCTTTGTCCGCCTCCGTCGTCACCGGCGCAAGTCCGGGCTTCGTACCGTCCGGATTCTCGAGCGGGCTGACCACCCGCCGGTCCGGTGCAGTCGGCCCCGACCCCGTCGAGGAGCCGTCTTCGTCGAGCCCCTCGCATCCCGCGCAGAGGAGAACGGCGGCTGCGGCCGCCGTCGCCGCGCGGAGGAAACATGCGGTCCCGGAGCCGCTGTGCCTCATGTCCCTCTTAGTAAGCACAGCCCAAGGCTCCCTTCCTGAACTGCACGAATGCCCTGGCCACCTGGCGCAGCATAGAGATAACCCGGGTGCCGCAGCCGTTGGAGTCCGTGTCGGCCCAGGCGCTGCCGAACCGCTCCCGCTCGTAACCCGTCCTGGGCGCACGGCCCTTGACGGTGAGCGAGTCGACGGCGGCCAGCGCGGAGCCGGCCTTCGCGTCGGGGCCCGGCGAGCCGCCCTCGCCCTTCTCGTCGGGGGTGCAGCCGGTGACGACGAGGAGCGCGAGCAGCGCGGCAGCCTGGATCCGGGTGGTGCGGGTGGTGCGTCGGCTCACCGGGCGGCCACCGTGGCGCCGAGTGCGAGCGTGCCGGGGGTCACGACGTCCGCGTACACGCCGATGCACATGCCGCGCGTGGCGGTGAGGGTCTTCAGGACGCGGTTGTCGGCGGGCAGGCCGCGCTGGGCCTGGGTGGTCATCACGCAGCGCTCGATGCGCTCGGTGACCCGCAGCCGCAGCTCACCGCCGAAGCCGATCTCCCGGCCCACCCACTCCTCCTCCACCCACGGCTCGTCGGTCTCGACCACGATGTTCTTGCGCAGTCTGCGTACGTCGACGGGGTCGGCGTCGCCGAGCAGCTCGCCGAGCGCGCGCAGCGACGCGGTGCCGACGATCGAGACGGCCGCCACGTCCTGATGGCTCGCCTCGCCCTCGCGCACCAACTCCACACCGGCGCCGAAGAGTTCCGCGATCCGCGGATCGCCGGGGCGCAACGTTTCTCCGTCCGGCGTGGTGACGACGGGACCCTCGTCGTCGTACGCGGCGTCATGTTCGAGCAGCCCCGGAGTGCGCCGGAACCGCCGGTGGTTCTTGCCGCTCCCCAGCTTCCCGTCCGCGTACCGCAGGGCCCACAGCCGGTCCCCGACCACACCGCGCTCGTCGAAGACGAGTCGCTCGTGCGCCTCCCCCAGCATCGATTTCACCGGAAAACAGACGAGCCCCACAACGGCGCCGTGCGCCATGCCGCTTCCCCTCCCCTGAGCCGAACCTCGGTCTCGATCACGCTCCATCGAGCTCCATCGAGCTCCATCACGGCAACCGTAACGCGCGCGGGCAAGGGGCGGGGGCACCCTGGGCCACTTACGCGCCGCCGGTTCCCGGCGTCCGCGCCGCCCCGGACGCCGCATTACCTCGGAGGTAATCGCGCCCGTCCGGCCCTCCCGGCACCATCGTCAGCACACCGCAACGAACCGCCGACCGCGAGGAGTTCGACATGACCGCCGAGAACGCCGAGACCACCGCCGACGCCACCCGCGCCGCCGTCCAGGCCTTCCTCGGCCACCGGCTCGCGGGCGACACCGAGGGTCTCACCGCCCTCTTCGCCGACGAGGTCGACTGGCTGCTCGCCGAGAACCCGGCCGTGCCGTGGATCCGGCCGCGGACCACCGGCGCGGAGTGCGCCGCCCAGGCCGACGAGATGGCCGAGCACGTGATCCCGGAGAAGGGCGGCGCCACCATGGACGCGCTGATCGTCGAAGGCACCGACGCCGTCATCTTCGGCAGGCTCTGGGGCACCGTACGCAGCACCGGCAAGCCCTTCGAGGGGCCGTTCGCCCTGCGCCTCACCGTCGAGGACGGGCGCATCACCCGCCACCACCTCTACGAGAACAGCCTGTCGATCGCCGGGGCCTGCACCCCCTGACCGCCCGCCGCACTTGACCTTGCCCCTAGCGGCAGGGTCCGACCATCACCGTCATGAGCCACCAAGAACCGCAGGACCACATCACCCGAACCGTGCTCGTCACCGGGGGCGGTACCGGCATCGGACGCGCCACCGCGCTCGCCTTCGCCGCCGAGGGGGCGCGGGTCGTCGTCGTGGGGCGGCGGGCCGAGCCACTCCACGAGACGGCGGCCGAGGGGGGCGGGCTGATCACGCCGCTCGTCGCCGACATCACCGCCGACGGGGGACCCGAGCACATCGTCCGTACCGTCCTTGAGACCCACGGACGCCTGGACGTCCTGGTCAACAACGCCGGAGTCGTCCGCACCGCGAGCCTCGGCACCTACACCCGCGAGGTCATCGGCCTCCAGCTCGCCACCAACCTCGTCGCCCCCGTCCTGCTCACCCAGGCCGCGCTGGACGCCCTGGGCGAGAGCCGGGGCGTCATCGTGAACGTCACGACCGCCGTCGGGCAGCGCGGCTGGCCCGGCAACTCGCTCTACCCCGCCACCAAGTCCGCCCTCGAACTCCTCACCCGCGGCTGGGCCGTCGACCTCGCGCCCCGTGGCATCCGGGTCGCCGCCGTCGCACCCGGCGCGGTGGCCACGCCGATCGCCGACCACTGCGGATTCACGTCCGAGGAGAAGGCGGCCATCCGGAAGTGGCAGATGGAGCACACCCCGATGGGGCGGGTCGGGCGGCCGGAGGAGGTCGCCTGGGCCATCACCCGGCTCGCCTCGCCCGGCGCCTCGTTCATCACCGGCGTCGTGCTGCCGGTGGACGGCGGTGCCGTGGTCTCGTAGCGCCTCGTGGTGCGGCACGCCGCGTGATACGAAAAGCTCCGGCCGAGGAGAACCGGAGAAGGGGGCCTTGCGGATGCGCATCGGGGAGCTTGCGGACGTCACCGGGGCGACGCCTCGCGCGCTGCGGCACTACGAGGAGGCCGGGCTCATCGAGTCCGAGCGCGCCCACAACGGCTATCGGCTGTACGACGCCGAGCGCGCCGTCACGCGCGTGCGCAACATCCGCTTCCTCCTCGATGCCGGGCTCACCCTCGACGACGTACGCGTGTTCCTGCCCTGCCTGGACGGCGACATCGCCACCACAGAGCCGTCCGACCAGGGCCTGCGGGTCATCCTCGACCGCCTCGCCGTCATCGACCGGCGCATCGCCGCCCAGACGGAGGTCCGTGACCGCCTCGTGGAGAAGCTGAACCAGGCCACCGGCGGACGGATCCGTCCGGTGGCCTGAGCCGATCGCGTGCCTACGACCCGAGGATCGACGTGAGGAACTCCCCCACCCAGCCGAGGAGTTCGCGCCCGATCAACGGCTTCCCGCCGACCTTCGCCGTCTTCGGGCGCGGGACGAGGACCTGGTGGGCGCTCTCCTTGATGACCGTGCCGGGGTAGAGCCGCTTCAAGCGCAGCTCCTGGGACTCGCGCAGCTCCACCGGCGCGAACCGGATGTTGTTGCCCTGCAGCACGATCTCGCCGACCCCGCACGCGCGGGCCAGCATGCGCAGGCCCGCCACCAGGAGGAGGTTCTCCACCGGCTCGGGCAACTTGCCGTAGCGGTCGGTGAGTTCCTCGCGCACCGCCTTGACGTCCTGCTCGCTGCTCGCGGAGGCGATCGAACGGTAGGCCGCGAGGCGAAGCCGCTCGCCGGGTGCGTAGTCGTGCGGGACGTGCGCGTCGACCGGCAGCTCGACCTTGACCTCCAGCGGCGGCTCCTCCTCCACGCCGCCCTCCAGCGAGGCGCGGTAGTCGGCCACGGCCTCGCCGACCATGCGTACGTAGAGGTCGAAGCCGACGCCCGCGATGTGTCCCGACTGTTCGCCGCCCAGGAGGTTTCCGGCTCCGCGGATCTCCAGGTCCTTCATCGCCACGTACATGCCCGCGCCCATCTCCGTGTGCTGGGCGATGGTGGCCAGACGCTCGTGGGCCGTCTCCGTCAGAGGCTTCTCCGGCGGGTACAGGAAGTAGGCGTAACCGCGCTCGCGGCCACGGCCCACGCGGCCGCGCAGCTGGTGGAGCTGGGAGAGGCCGAAGTTGTCGCCGCGCTCGACGATCAGGGTGTTGGCGTTGGAGATGTCGATGCCGGACTCGACGATCGTCGTCGAGACGAGCACGTCGAACTTCTTCTCCCAGAAGTCCACCACGACCTGTTCCAGGGCCTGTTCGGACATCTGGCCGTGAGCGGTGGCGATACGGGCCTCCGGCACGATGTCCCTGAGCCGGGCCGCCGCGCGGTCGATCGACTCGACCCGGTTGTGGATGTAGAAGACCTGGCCCTCGCGCAGCAGTTCACGGCGGATCGCCGCGCCGATCTGCTTCTCCTCGTACGGGCCGACGAAGGTGAGCACCGGGTGGCGCTCCTCCGGCGGGGTGGTGATGGTCGACATCTCGCGGATGCCGGTCACGGCCATTTCCAACGTACGGGGAATCGGGGTCGCCGACATCGTCAGGACGTCCACGTTGGCCCGCAGCTTCTTCAGCTGCTCCTTGTGCTCGACGCCGAAGCGCTGCTCCTCGTCGACGATGACCAGGCCCAGGTCCTTGAACTTGGTCTCGGATGAGAAGAGGCGGTGGGTGCCGATGACGATGTCGACCGAGCCTTCCCGCAGGCCCTCCAGGGTCGCCTTCGACTCGGTGTCCGTCTGGAAGCGGCTCAACGCCCGTGTCTTCACCGGGAATTGGGAGTAGCGCTCGGAGAACGTACCGAAGTGCTGCTGGACGAGGAGGGTCGTGGGGACAAGCACCGCGACCTGCTTGCCGTCCTGCACCGCCTTGAAGGCCGCGCGGACCGCGATCTCCGTCTTGCCGTAGCCGACGTCGCCGCAGATCAGGCGGTCCATCGGGACCGTCTTCTCCATGTCCTCCTTGACCTCGGCGATGGTGGTGAGCTGGTCGGGCGTCTCCACGTACGGGAAGGCGTCCTCCAGCTCGCGCTGCCAGGGGGTGTCGGGGGCGAAGGAGTGGCCGGGTGCCGCCATGCGGGCGCTGTACAGCTTGATCAGATCCGCGGCGATCTCCTTGACCGCCTTCTTCGCGCGGGCCTTCGTCTTCGTCCAGTCGGCGCCGCCCAGGCGGTGCAGCGTGGGGGCCTCGCCGCCGACGTACTTGGTGATCTGCTCCAGCTGGTCGGTGGGGATGTAGAGCCGGTCGCCGGGCTGGCCGCGCTTGGCGGGGGCGTACTCGACGACCAGGTACTCGCGGGTGGCGCCCTGGACGGTGCGCTGCACCATCTCGATGTAGCGGCCGACGCCGTGCTGCTCGTGGACGATGTAGTCGCCGGACTCCAGGGTCAGCGGATCGATCGTCTTGCGGCGGCGGGCGGGCATCCGCTGGCCGTCCTTGCCGGCCGCCTTCTGCCCCGAGAGGTCGGTCTCGGTGAGGACGGCGAGCTTGAGCGCGGGGTCGATGAAGCCGAAGTCGATGGAGCCGCAGGACACGTGCACGACGGACGGCGTGAGCTCGCTGAGGTCCGCGTCCAGGCGGGCCGCGATGCCCTCGCCGCCGAGGACCTCGACGGTGCGGGCGGCGGGGCCGTGGCCCTCGGTCACATAGATGGTGCGCCAGCCGTCGGCGAGCCAGCCCTTGGTGTCGGCGAGCGCCTTCGCGGTGTCGCCCCGGTAGGTCTCGGTGGCGTGCATGCCGAGCTTGAGGGTGTCCTCGTCGAGGTCTTCGTCGGCGGCGAAGGGGCTCACGGACCACCACATCATGCCGAGGTCGCTCGCGTGGTCGCGGACGTCCGCGATGCCCCAGAGGGAGGCGGCGCCCACGTCGATGGGGGCCTCGCCGCCGCCGGCGGTCGCGGCCCAGCTCGCCTGGAGGAACTCCTGGGAGGTCGCCACCAGGTCGGCGGCCCGGGTCCGGACCCGCTCCGGATCGCAGACCACGGCCATGGAGTCCTTCGGCAGGACGTCGAGCAGCAGCTCCATGTCGTCGACCAGGACCGGCGCGAGGGACTCCATGCCCTCGACGGCGATGCCCTCGGCGATCTTGCCGAGCAGCTCGCCGAGCTCGGGGTGGGCCTCCGCGAGAGCGGCGGCCCGCTCCCGTACGTCGTCGGTGAGCAGCAGCTCACGGCAGGGCGGCGCCCACAGGCCGTGCTCGGCGACTTCGAGGGAGCGCTGGTCGGCGACCTTGAAGTAGCGGATCTCCTCGACGTCGTCGCCCCAGAACTCGACGCGGAGGGGGTGCTCCTCGGTCGGCGGGAAGACGTCGAGGATGCCGCCGCGCACGGCGAACTCGCCGCGCTTCTCGACCAGCTCGACACGGGAGTACGCGGCTGCCGCGAGCGCCTCGACCGTCTCGTTCAGGTCGGTGGTCTGACCCTGGCGCAGGGCGACGGGCTCCAGGTCTCCCAGGCCCTTGACCTGCGGCTGGAGGACGGAGCGCACGGGGGCGACGATGACGGACACGGGCCCGGTCTCGGGGTCGTCCGCGCGGGGGTGCGCGAGGCGGCGCAGGACCGCGAGGCGGCGGCCGACGGTGTCGGAGCGGGGCGAGAGGCGCTCGTGCGGGAGCGTCTCCCAGGACGGGTACTCGACGACTCCGTCCGGCGGGATGATCGTGCGCAGGGCGGCCGCCAGGTCCTCGGCCTCGCGGCCGGTCGCCGTCACGGCGAGGACGGTGCGCCGTGTCTCGCGGGCAAGGGCGGCCACAGCGAACGGACGGGCAGCAGGCGGCCCGACCATGTCGATGGCCATGCGGTTGCCGTCCCTCCCGGCCTTGACCGCTTCGGCGAGGGCCGCGTCCTTGACGACAGCGTCGAGCAGACCGTGCAGGCTCATGTGGGCTTTCGCTTTCCGTCCAGGTTCGGGGGCGCGCGGGAGGGCAACGCGAACCGCCCGGCACGTGTCACGGGCCGGGGGGCTTCCAGCGTACGACTCCGGGGTGACAGCCGCTGGACGTCGGGCGGACGCGCAGCCCATCCAGCCCGTCGAGGGGGTCCCCTGCTCTTTAAGAGCTTGGGGGAGTTTGAGGACCGGGGCCTGGGGCTGAGCCCCAGCCGGTCTCTTAAACCCCACTCCGCGA